>CAMTFT010000146.1 GCA_947071365.1 uncultured bacterium
ACACCTATTAAGTCGTCGGCAGCGTCAGATGTGTATAAGAGACAGTAATAGGACTGCCCTTTGCACACCGATACCATTATTATACAAAATGCACCATAGCTTGTCAATAAAATAGAATCCTGCCGGAAACCATGTTTCCTGTATCATGCAAAAGGGAAGGCGCACAGCACCTTCCCCCAATTTGTGATTTTGTATGTTACTCTTCTACCGGCTCTTCTGCATCTTCGTAAACTACGTCAGCAACTTCTTCCTGTACCGGAGCTGTCTCCAGAACCTTCATGCTCAGACTAATCTTCTTGTCTTCGCCGTTGAAGTCTACGACCTTAGCCTCAATGATCTGACCAACGCTCAGGATGTCAGACGGCTTGTCTACGTGCTCGTGAGAAATCTGTGATACGTGAAGCAGCGCATCTACGCCCGGCTCCAGCTCTACGAAAGCACCGAAGTCTGTCATTCTTGCAACTCTGCCCTCTACGATATTGCCAACTGCATATTTCTCTGACGCTGTCAGCCACGGATTCTGGTCTTCAAACTTCAGGCTCAGAGCAATCTTGTCACCGTTGATGTCCTTGATCAGAACAGTGATCTGCTCGCCTACCTTGAATACCTTCTTCGGGTTCTCAACATGTCCCCAGGACATCTCTGAAATGTGAAGCAGACCATCTGCTCCGCCGAGGTCAATGAACGCACCGAAATCTGTCACATTCTTTACTACACCGTCTACCACATCGCCTACTGCGATTCTCTCGAACAGGGCCTTCTGCATCTCTGCCTTCTTAGCTACGAGAAGCTGCTTGCGGTCACCAATGATCCTTCTTCTTCTCGGATTGAACTCTGTGATAACGAATTCAATCTCCTGTCCTGCGTACTTCTCAAGATTCTTCTCGTAAGTATCAGAAACAAGACTTGCCGGGATAAATACTCTGGCTTCCTCTACTACAACGCTGAGACCACCGGAAAGAACCTGTACCACCGGAGCTTTAAGAACCTCCTGTGTGTTGAAAGCTTCCTCAAGTCTCTTGTTGCCCTTTTCTGCTGCGAGACGCTTGTAAGTAAGTAATACCTGTCCGTCTCCGTCGTTTACCTTCAGAACCTTTGCTTCCATCTTATCATTTACCTGAACAAGAGTACGAAGGTCAACATTCGGTTCATTTGTATATTCGCTTCTGGTAATAATACCATCAGCCTTATATCCAATGTTCAAAATGATTTCATCTTCTTTGACATCAATAACTGTGCCTTCGACTACCTCTCCATTATGAATTGTTTTTAATGATTCTTCCAGCATTTGTTCAAAACTTAAATCTGGCATTGTTTTGAAACCTCCTCAATCAAATTATTTGGGGTCGATGCCCCTGCTGTAATACCTACGCAACCCCTGGATGGCAATAGCCGAATATCCAAATCCCTAAGTGTTTGTATATAGTAAGTATTTGCACATTCTATCTGACATATCTCATACAACTTGCGAGTGTTGGAACTGTGACTGCCTCCGATCACGATCATGGCATCAGCTTTTGCCGCTATTTCCCGGGCTTCTGACTGCCTTTCTTCCGTAGCACTACATATCGTATTCAAAATATCCACCTTATCATAACGCAGTATAGAAATAAGGGCATCTAATTTATCAAATTTCTTGTAATTAAATGTCGTCTGGGATACGATGCACAGCGGACGGGCATTATCATGACGGAACTGCAGAGCTTCCTCCTCCGTCCCCAGCACGGACACTTTTCCGCAGCACCAGCCCTTGATCCCCTCTACTTCCGGGTGTCCTTCATTGCCGATAATCAGCACATCCGCCCCGTTTTTGCTGTGTTCGTATACGATGCGGTGGATCTTTTTGACAAAAGGACACGTCGCATCCACGATATCAATATTCTTTTCTTCCAAAATGCGGTATACCTTCTGCGGCACCCCATGGGAACGGATGATCACCGTACCCTCAGAGACGTCATCCAGCGCCTTCTCTCCGTCTATGATTTGAACACCGCGGTCCGCAAGCTCACGCACCACCTCTTCATTGTGAATGATGGGGCCATACGTATAGATCGGCCGCTTGCCTTCTTCAATCTGCTTGTACACCTGCTCAACAGCCCGCTTCACGCCAAAGCAGAAGCCCGCTGTTTTGGCAACGATCACTTCCATATCTTATTCCTCTCCTGTATCTTTTTGAAAGCCCCTGCTCCCCTGCACCTTTCCTGCCCTGCCTAGAGCCTTATACGAGAGCTCTGGCAGGGATACAATGTATATGCTAATGCTTGCGTCCAGGGGTTACATGCGCTCCCGGGTCAAAGATACGATGCGCGCCACGACTTCATCCACCGTCATATCAGAGGAATCCACCAGAACCGCATCCTCCGCCTGGCAAAGCGGCGATACCTCCCGGTGCATGTCACGGAAATCCCGCTCCTTAATATCCTTCTCGATATCCGCAAGGCTGCACACTTCCCCGCGCTCCAGATATTCCTTATACCGTCTGGAAGCCCTGGTTTTGACACTGGCTGTCAGATACACCTTAAGCTGCGCCTTTGGAAGGATCATCGTACCGATATCCCTTCCATCCATCAGGACATTTTCCCGGCGTGCCAGATCGCGCTGCAGATCAGTCAGCTTTGCGCGCACCTGCGGCTTCGCGGAGGATGTGCTGGCCATCCGGCTCACTTCCTCCGTGCGGATCAGCCCGGAAACATTCTCTCCGTTCAGAAAGACCTGCTGCTCTTCTCCCTCATATCCAATACTGACTTCTATCCCGTCAAGGGCAGCACACAGCTCCTCTTCATTTTCCACGTTTGTTCCTGCCCTGAAAAGCCCCAGCGCAATGGCGCGGTACATCGCCCCCGTATCCACATAGATAAAGCCAAGCTCTCTGGCCGCCTTTTTCGCTATCGTGCTTTTCCCGGCACCTGCCGGACCGTCTATCGCTATATTAAAGCTCATATCCTTCCTCCCTGTTCTCTTTCATCTGCTACCGTTGTATTTATCTGGCGCATTTATGCCGCCATAACGGCTTTTCTCCAGCGCGCTTCCATCTGCCACGGCCGCTTTCTACTCCGGCACGCCGCACGGTACTCCCTTCCCTGCCGCGTACCCTGTCGCCCAGGCGATCTGGAGGTTAAATCCTCCCGTTACCGCATCCAGATCAAGAACCTCTCCGGCAAAATACAGTCCCTTCACAAGCTTCGACTCCATGGTAGCCGGATTGATCTCCCTGACGCTGACACCGCCCCGGGTAACAATTGCTTCATTATAATCCCGAAGCCCCGCAACAGTCAACGGAAAATGTTTCGTGTATGCGATAAGCTGCTTTCTTTCCTCCCTGGATATGTCATGCACCGGCTTTTCCGCCGGTATCCCGGTTCGCCGCGCCATAACAGGAATCATCTTCGCCGGAAAGAGCGCGCCAAGTATCGTCTTGAACTGCCTGTTTTTCCCTGCTTCAAATTCCCGCAGTATTCTGGCATCAAGCTGCTCTTCGCTAAGAGCAGGCTTCAGGTCGATATACATCTGAAGCGGATGCTGACGCAGCTTTTTCTGCACCACGGTACTGGCTGTCAGAATGAGCGGCCCGGTCACTCCGAAATGCGTAAACATCATCTCACCGAATTCCCGGTACAACTCCTTCTTCCCATCAAAAATAGATACTTCAACATTTTTCAGTGAAAGCCCCTGCATTTCCTGAGCCCATCCATCAGATGTCTCCATCGGAACAAGGGACGGCGACAGCTCTGTAACGCTGTGCCCGGCCTTCCTGGCGAATTTGTACCCATCTCCCGTTGATCCGGTGGTTCTGTAGGAAATGCCGCCTGTCGCCACGATCACAGCGTCTGCAAACACCTTTTTCCCGGAACGAAGGCAAAGGCCGCTTACCCGTGCGTTTTCTTTTTGCATCACTTCAGCCTGCATTCCGGTACTTCTCTGCCTTTTCCCGTCATCCCTCCGGCTCTTTGCGTCATCTTCACGGCCCTTTCCGTCATCCATACGGCTCTTTGCGTCATCCTCACGGCCCTTTCCGTCATCCTCACAGCCCTTTCCGTCATCCATACGGCTCTTTCCGTCATCCTCACGGCTCTTTCCGTCATCGCTGTCTGACTCATACAAAAGTCCCTCTACCTCTTCTCCAAGAAAGACTTTGACCCCCGCTTTTTTCATCCGGGCCGCCAGAGCTGCGATCACATCTGAGGAATGATCCGAAACGGGAAATACTCTTCCTCCGCGCTCTGTCTTCGTGTGCATCCCTGATTTTTCAAAAAAATCTATCGTATCCTGGCTCGAAAAGCCGTAAAAAGCACTGTATAAGAACTTCCGGTTCACGCAGACTGCCTGCAGCAGCTCCTCCACGTCGCAGTTGTTCGTCAGATTACAGCGACCCTTTCCCGTAATATAAATTTTTTTCCCAAGCTTTTCATTCTTCTCAAAGAGGCTCACTTCATGGCCGTTCTCTGCCGCCGCCACAGCAGCCATCATGCCTGCAGCGCCGCCTCCTATCACCGCTACTTTACTCATTCTCCCTGCTACCTTCCTGTGCGGGCGCATTGCCGTTTTGAAGCTCAAACCAGAACTCCACACCGTCTCCGCAATTTTCTACTCCATATCTCTGGTGGTGCGACTCCATGATCGCCTTCACGATCGACAGCCCCACACCACTGCCCCCGTATTCTCGGGTTCGCGCCTTGTCCACCTTATAAAACTTATCCCAGATCAGGCCGATATCCTCCTGCGGGATCTGCTCGCCCGTGTTAAACACTGTCACCCGCACTACGTCCTCCTGTACCTGAGCCGTCACCTCGATCCTGCGTTCCCCGTCGATATGATTCAAGGCATTGCTCATGTAATTCGTCAGTATCTCCTCGATCTTGAATTCATCGCCCCATACGTACACGGAATCGCCGCCGTGATACGTAATCGTCGCATCCTTCTGCTGTGCAAGAATCGCCACAGACTGTATCTTATTCTGAATCAGATACGCCAGGTCAAACCGCTCCATCTCGATCTGATCATTACCGAATTCCAGTTGATTCAAAGTCAGCAGCTTCTGTACCAGGCCGTTCATCTTCGCCGCCTCGTCCATGATGACCTCGCAGTAAAAGGCCCTGCTCTCCGCATCATCATTGATGCACTCCTGAAGTCCCTCCGCGTATCCCTGGATCAATGCGATAGGCGTTTTCAGTTCGTGAGAAACATTGGAAAGGAATTCCTTGCGCATATCGTCAATCTTTTCCTTCTTCTCAATGTCCTTCTGAAGCTCATTATTTGCCGTCAGAAGCTGTGAATACGCTTTCTCAAGGTTTTCTGACATCTGATTGAAATGCTGCCCAAGCTGGCCGATCTCATTGTTGCCGCCGCTGGTGTATTTCGCATCAAAATCAAGATCCGCCATGCGTTTCGAGAGCTCCGTCAATTCTCCCAGCGGCTTTGTCACCCGTTTGGAAATGAACCACACGAGAACCGCCGCCAGCAAAGCCCCGGCAAAGCAGATATACGTGACGAATTCATTTGAAATGCGGACGTTATCGAGAATGCTCTCCATATTGATACGCATGATAAAATAAAAGCCCTTATCCAGTGTCTGTCTCTTATACACATCTCCGAGCCCACGAGACGGAGCTACAT
>CAMTFT010000147.1 GCA_947071365.1 uncultured bacterium
GATGTAGCTCCGTCTCGTGGGCTCGGAGATGTGTATAAGAGACAGGTATTGTATGCTGGCCGGACTGGCAGCCTGTATTCTGCTCACGGTTCTGGGCTGGCGTCATTATATCAGGACAGTGGAGAGAAATGAGTGGGGCGGGCTTTTAAACGCCAGGGAGTATGGTCATCATTACGTGATGATCCCGGACGATGCGTCCTCAAATCTCTGGCAGGATATTTACGACAGTGCCAAAAAGGCCGCGGCAGAGCAGGATGCGTACGTTGAGCTGCTCTGCAACTGGTCAGCCGGTGAGTATACGCCGGTCTCCTATATCGACATAGCGATTGCCGCAAAGGTGGACGGGATCATCGTGAGACCGGACGGGACAATGAAGATGCGGAAGGCGATAAATGAAGCGGAGGAGGCCGGAATTCCGGTGGTGACGATACTGGATGACGATACGGACAGCAGCCGGAAGAGCTTTGTCGGTATCAACAGCTACCAGATGGGTACGACATACGGCCGGGAGATTCTGGCGTGTATTGATGAAGCTACGAGGAAGATCACTGTCCTGATGGATTCCAACGACAGCGGCAAGGATCTGACTTTTAAGGAAATGAAAGCCACCATACTGGCCGGGCTGCCGGAACAAATGCGGGAAAAGGTGGACATTCAGTCTCTGAGGATAGCAGAGAGCAGCACCTTTGATGCGGAAGAGCGTATCCGGGATCTGTTCAACAAAGGGCAGGACAGGCCGGATATCCTGGTCTGCATGAATGAGAGATACAGCGAATGCGCCTACCAGGCGATGGTGGATTACAATCAGGTGGGCGACGTGGATATCATTGGGTACTACCGGTCGGATACGATGCTGAACGCGGTGCAGAAGGGCACAGTACCGATTGCCGTTACGTTGAATGCGGAGCAGATGGGAAAACGCAGCGTAGAGGCGTTGGAAGAGTATCACAGTATGGGACATACCAGCAGTTATTTCAGTGTGGATCTCGACATTATCACAAAACAGAATGTAAACCAGTTTTTAAAGGAAGAGAATTAACTGATAAAACACAGGGAAAATGTGTCAGGGAAAGGCAGGGTGAGCAGATGAGCAGGGAAAAACAGAATAAACCGCGGTTTCTCTGGGGATTGTCGCTTCAAATGAAGCTGACCATGGTATTTGTGCTCACGGCCGTGCTGATGTTCGTGATCAATATACTGCTGTACAGTGAGATCAACCGTTCCATGAAAAAGCTGGACGAGGTGTATGCGACGAATGTGAGCCTGAATGCATTGACGGAATGTCTGGATGAGACGCACGAAGATGTACAGGAGTATCTGAGTACGAAAAGCAGTGATTCGCTGGAAGACTATTACCGGAATGTACAGGAATACCAGGACATGCTGGAACAGCTCAATGACCGTATCATAGACAATGAAATGAAGATCCTGGAAAAGAATATCCGTGGGATGTCAGAGACGTATCTGAGACTTGCGGATGAGACGATCCAGGCAAAGCGCGGCAGGAACGTGGAACGGTATAAAGCCGCATTTGCGGAGGAATCCCTGAAATACCGGTATATCCAGTACGCTATTTACAGCCTGAACAATCTTCAGCTTCAGAACAATTCAGACAATTACCAGATCATGTTTAATTCTCTGAGTTATATGGAGATCATAAGCTCCGTGATCGTGATCGCCGTGGCTGTCATAAACCTTCTGATCCTCATCCTTCTGATCCGAACCATTACGGAGCCGCTTCGGGTGCTGGCAAAGTCGGCAAATGAAGTGGCCGCGGGTAATTTCGACGTAAGCTTGCCGGAGTACAACCGGGGGGATGAGGTCGGAGTAGTGACTCAGGCATTTGCAAAGATGATTGAAAGTATCCGGGAGTATATTGACAGGCTTCGTGAGAGCATGGAAAAGGAACAGGAAATGAAGGCCCGGGAGCTTTTGATGGAGACGCATCTGAAGGATGCGCAGCTTAAGTATTTGCAGGCGCAGATCAACCCGCATTTTCTGTTTAATTCCCTGAATGCGGGGGCGCAGCTTGCCATGATGGAGGACGCGGAAAAGACCAGCATTTTTGTGGAAAAAATGGCGGATTTCTTCCGGTACAACGTCCACAAGATCGAAAAGACGGCGACGCTGGCGGAAGAGATTGAAGCGGTGGACAACTACGTCTATATACTGAATGTCCGGTTCGCCGGGGATATCCACTTTGAAAAGGAGATCGCAGATGGCGTGGAGGATGTGAAGCTGCCCAGCATGATCCTTCAGCCGATCGTGGAAAACGCGGTGAACCATGGCATCAGGGCTGTGGAATGGGAAGGATATATCTGGCTGAAGGTGATAAGGCAGGAGACGGGGGATCTGCTCATCAGTATCAGGGATAACGGGCAGGGCATGACCCGGGAGCGCATCTCGGAGATTCTGGAAGGAAAGGTGAGGGAAAACAGGAACCCGCAGAATTCCACCGGAATCGGTATGGACAACGTGATCAACCGTCTGGAGCTCTTTTTTGGCAGAAAAGATCTGCTGCAGATATACAGTGACGGACCCGGCAAAGGGAGTGAGATCACAATTTTGATCCCGGCAGAAGAAGACGAATGAGGTAGTTTATGTACAGGGTTTTAATTGCGGATGATGAAGGCATTATGCTGGAGGCATTGAAGAATATTATTACGAGCAATTTTGGAAATGAGTGTGAGCTGGCGTTTGCAAAAACAGGTAGGGCCGTCGTTGAACTGGCAGAGAGCTTCCGGCCGGATATCGCATTTATGGATATCCAGATGCCGGGAATCAACGGGATCCAGGCGATCAAGGAGATACGTAAGTTCAATATTTCCACGAAATTTATCATCATTACGGCGTATGACAAATTTGATTACGCGAAGGAGGCCATCAATCTCGGGGTGATCGAGTATCTGACGAAGCCGGTAAAGCGGAGCGTGGTCGTGGAGGTGCTGGAGCGCGCCATGGGACAGATCAACGCGGAGCGTCAGAAACGCAGCGACAATCTCAAAATACAGGAAAAGCTGGAGACCGTGATACCGATCGTGGAGAATGGATTTGTGAACAGTATGATCCTTCAGGAGGAGGGCGTAGGAGATCTCACGTATTACAAGATGCTGCTGGATATTCAGCAGGAGCATGCGTATGTGGTCCTGCTTCAGTTTGGCCTTCCCGGTGAGGGCGGGATCCTTACTACGCCGGTGGGACTGAGCGTGAAGGCCCAGAGTTTTTATCCCGAGTGCTGTACCATCTGCAAGGAGTTTTTTGACTGTATCGTGGGGCCTATTATGACGAACCGCATCGTGCTGGTGGTTCCGTGTAAGGAGGATACGCAGGAGTACGGGGAAAGAATACAGATCATCGAGCAGGCGCGTCATCTGACGAGAAAGCTTGGCAGCCGTTTTGAGGCGAAGTTCCGTGCAGGTATCGGAAAGACGTACCGGATGGAAGAACTGAAACTGTCGTATTCGGAGGCGTACCGTGCGCTCAGCGAGAGCAGCAGCAGTGTGGCTCATGTGGATGATCTGACCCTGCGGGGCGAATACGCGGGGGATTATCCCGGAGAGACGGAGCGCAGGCTTTTTCAGCAGATTGCCCGGGCGGACTGGCCGGGAGCCCGTCAGACGGCGAATGAATTTTTTGACTGGATGATACGCAATTACTATGATGACAAGGCGGACATTCAGCTCAAGGTGCTGGAGTTCGTCATATGGGCGGAGCGGGAAGCCTTCATGAACGGAGGAATCGAATCGTACAGTTTTCATTCGCGGAAGGATTACATGAGAACCGTGCTGGAATGTCCCGATTATACGACGCTGCGGGAGTGGTTTCTGAGGAAACTGGAGGATGTCTGCCGGAAGATCGCGACGAGACGCGAGGAGCAGTCGGAAAGCGTCATCTCCAAGGCAAAGGCATACATCGATCAGAACTTTTCGAAGGAGCTGTCACTGGACGATGTGTCGCGGATCGTAAATATCAGCCCGTATTATTTCAGCAAGCTTTTTAAGGAAGAATCGGGAGAGAACTTTATTGAATATCTGACGAAGGTGAGGATCGCCTACGCAAAGGAGCTGCTCAAGAATCCTTCCCTGAGCATCAAGGAGATCTGCATGATGTCGGGGTACAGCGATCCCAACTATTTCAGCCGGATATTTAAAAAGCAGGAAGGGATAACGCCCAGTGAATACCGGGAGGGACTGTGATGATGAAAGAGAAAAGGCAAAAGAATCTCGTCCATCTGGCAATCGTCCTGTTTTTGTTCTGTTTTCTGGCGGGCTGTTCCAGTCAGGATGAGGAAAATGTGGTATTGCAGGAGAAGAAGCAGGAGGGGCTGCAGGTCGGAATGAGCTTTGACTCCTTCGTAATTGAGCGCTGGCTGCGTGACCGGGATCAGTTTGAGCTGACCGCCAAAAATCTCGGGGCGGAGGTCAACGTCCAGGTAGCGAATGGCGATGCAAAGGAACAGATCTCCCAGATCCGGTACTTTATCAGGAAGAACGTGGATGTGATCGTGGTAATCGCAGTGGACGGGGAACAGTTAAGCGATGTGGTGGCGGAAGCGAAGGAAGCCGGTATCCGGGTGATCTCCTACGACCGCCTTGTCATGGATGCGGATACGGATCTGTATATCTCCTTTGATAATGAGAAAGTCGGCACACTGATGGGAGAGGCGATGGCGGAGGCACTTCCGGAGGGCGGTAACATATTTGCAATCTATGGCTCACCGACGGATCAGAACGTATCCATGGTACAGAAGGGATTTTTCGATGCGATCGAGGGCAGCGGCCTTGAGATCGTATATTCCAATTACTGTGACAACTGGCTGGCGGAGATGGCCTTTGATGCGGTGGAGGAAGGTCTGAGCAAGACGCCAAGAAATCTCGCGGGCGTTATGTGCGGTAACGACGATCTGGCCAGCCAAGCGTTTAAGGCTCTGGCAGAAAACCGCCTGGCTGGCAAGGTAGTTCTGGTGGGACAGGATGCGGAGCTGTCGGCATGCCAGAGGATCGTGGAAGGCACACAGACCATGACCGTATATAAGCCGGTGGAACAGCTTGCGCAGAAGGCCGCGGAGTTCGCCTGTGCTCTGGGATACCAGAAAATGCTGGAGGAGGGCCGGATCGAAAAGGCGGACATCCCGGATATCGCGCTGGAGCGCGGGGAAGAACTGAAAACACTCGACATGATCAGCGACAAGAGCAGCGATGAAGATGCTGAAAATGCCGGGACAGATAAGAAGGGCGTCCATATCACTGCGGAGGACGGAGAAACCACGGTATCGGTCGGAGGCAACGTGCCATATTACAGCATCGCCCCGATAGCAGTGACGAAAGAAAATATGGATGAGGTGATCATTGGGAGTGATTTCCATACGGCGGAGGATGTGTATCTGAATGTGGAATCACCAAAATAGCAGGGAACCGTATGCTGTTCAAGTAAGATACAACCCGGACACAGGGGAGAACGTGGCAGGGCTCCTCTGCTCCGAATCGCTGCGTCGGCAAATGCTAAGGCCGCAGAAAGGCTGCACAGCCGCCGCAGGCAACTCAAAAATGTGCCTGATGCACATTTTTTCGAACAGTGCCTGCTAAAATTTCTGCTGGAA
>CAMTFT010000148.1 GCA_947071365.1 uncultured bacterium
ATGTAGCTCCGTCTCGTGGGCTCGGAGATGTGTATAAGAGACAGGTGTAATGGATATCGACCCTGCAAAAATCGTATTAAAAGAACGTCTCCATCCCGGCAAAATGCTGCTGGTGGACACTGTGAAGGGTGAAGTGGTGGATGACGAGGAGCTGAAGACGCGGTACGCATCGCGGCAGCCGTACGGTGAGTGGCTGGATCAGTATCTTGTCAAACTGAAGGATATCAAAATCCCGAACAAGAGAGTGGAAACGTATTCGGATGAGATGCGGATGCGGCTGATGAAAGCCTTCGGCTACAGCTATGAGGATTACAGGACTTCGATCCTGTCCATGGCGACTACGGGAAGCGAAGGAATCAGCGCGATGGGTATTGATACGCCGCTGGCGGTCCTTTCCGACAGAAACCAGCCGCTGTTCAATTATTTTAAGCAGTTGTTTGCGCAGGTAACGAATCCGCCTATTGATGCGATCCGTGAAAAGATCGTTACGTCGAAGACGATGTACGTCGGTGTGGAAGGAAATCTTCTGGAGGAACAGCCGGAGAACTGTCAGGTGCTCAAGATAGAAAATCCGATCCTCACAAATACCGACATGCTGAAAATCAAAAATATGAAGGTGAAGGGCTTCAAGGTAGCGGAGATTCCGATCACGTTCTACAAAAATACAGGTCTGGAAAAGGCGATCGATCATCTGTTTCTGGAGGTTGACCGGGCGTTTCGGGATGGAGCAAATATTCTGATCCTTACCGATAAGGGAATCGATGAGCTGCGCGTACCGATCCCGTCGCTGCTGGCTATCTCGGCAGTTAACCAGTATCTTGTAAAGACGAAGAGGAGAACGTCACTGGCTTTGATCCTTGAAACGGGTGAACCGAGAGAGGTGCATCACTTTGCAACGCTGCTGGGCTACGGTGCCAGCGCAGTCAATCCGTATCTGGCGCTGGATACGATCCATCAGCTTATTGATACGGGAATGCTGGAGAAGGATTATTATGCGGCAGTGGATGATTACAATCAGGCGATCATAAACGGTATCGTAAAGATCGCCTCCAAGATGGGGATTTCCACGATCCAATCCTACCAGGGCTCCCAGATTTTTGAGGCGATTGGTATCAGCAAAGAAGTAATCGACAAATATTTTACGAATACAGTCAGCCGTATCGGCGGTATCACGATGAAGGATATTGAGCGGGACGTGGATGCGCGTCATACGAAAGCGTTTGATCCGCTGGGACTTCGGGAGGATCTGACGCTTGACAGCCAGGGATGGCATAAGTCAAGGAGCGCCGGAGAACATCACCGCTACAATCCTCAGACCATCCATCTGCTTCAGGAATCCACAAGGACAGGCAATTATAAGCTGTTTAAGGAATATACGGAGCTGGTAAATAAAGAGGAATCCGGCTATATCAGAAGTACGATGGACTTTAAATTCCCGAAGCAGGGCGTGCCGCTTAATGAAGTGGAAAGCGTGGATTCCATTGTCAGAAGATTCAAGACGGGTGCAATGTCCTACGGCTCCATTTCACAGGAGGCCCATGAGACGCTGGCTATCGCCATGAATATGCTGCATGGCAAATCCAACACAGGAGAGGGCGGCGAGAGCCTTGACCGTCTCGTGATCGGTCCGGATGGAAAGAATCGCTGCTCCGCGATCAAGCAGGTAGCGTCAGGACGTTTCGGCGTGACCTCCAGATACCTTGTGAGTGCGAGAGAAATTCAGATCAAGATGGCGCAGGGAGCCAAGCCGGGAGAGGGCGGACATCTGCCGGGCAAGAAGGTCTATCCCTGGATCGCAAAGACGAGACATTCCACACCGGGAGTCAGCCTGATCTCGCCGCCGCCGCACCATGATATTTATTCGATCGAGGATCTGGCGCAGTTGATCTATGACCTGAAAAATGCAAACCGTCAGGCCGATATCTCTGTAAAGCTCGTATCCGAGGCAGGTGTGGGAACTGTCGCAGCAGGCGTTGCGAAGGCAGGCGCGCAGGTGATTCTGATCTCCGGCTATGACGGAGGTACGGGCGCGGCGCCGAGAAGCTCGATTCACCATGCGGGACTTCCCTGGGAGCTGGGACTGGCAGAGACACATCAGACGCTGATGATGAACGGCCTGAGAAACAAGGTACGTATCGAGACAGACGGCAAGCTGATGAGCGGCCGGGATGTCGCCATCGCAGCGCTGCTTGGTGCGGAGGAGTTCGGTTTTGCGACAGGCCCGCTGGTGACGATGGGCTGCGTCATGATGAGGGTCTGCAACCTGGATACGTGTCCGGTGGGCGTGGCAACTCAGAATCCGGAGCTGCGCAAGCGTTTCCGCGGCAAACCGGAGTACGTTGTGAACTTTATGAGATTTATCGCAGAGGATCTGCGGGAATATATGGCAAAACTGGGCTTCCGTACAGTAGATGAGATGGTGGGAAGAAGTGATCTGCTGGGGAAGAAAGAAAACTGTGAGAATCCAAAGGGCAATCTGATCGACCTTAGTAATATTCTGAACAATCCGTATGCAGGAAAGGAATTTAAGGTGACTTTTGACCCGGCGCAGGTCTATGATTTCGGCCTGGAGAAGACGAAGGATGTAAAGGTGCTTTTAAACAAGCTGGGAGCAGCTCTGGAAAGCGGCCAGAAACGCAGCGTGGAGGTGGATGTCACCAACGTGGACCGTGCATTCGGTACGATCTTCGGCTCTGAGATCACGAGAAAGTATCCGGAAGGGCTGGAAGAGGATACGTATACCATCAAATGTCACGGCGCAGGAGGACAGAGCTTCGGAGCGTTTATTCCGAGGGGGCTTACTCTGGAGCTGGTGGGCGACAGCAATGACTATTTCGGCAAGGGACTTTCCGGCGGCAAGCTGATCGTTTATCCGCCGACAGGCGTCAAATTTGCTCATGACGAAAATATTATTATCGGAAATGTTGCGCTTTACGGAGCTACCAGCGGCAAAGCATTTATCAACGGCGTTGCCGGTGAGCGTTTCTGTGTGCGCAATTCAGGAGCTATCGCGGTAGTTGAGGGAACAGGGGATCATGGCTGCGAGTATATGACCGGCGGACGGGCAGTCATTCTCGGCAAGGTCGGCAAGAACTTTGCAGCCGGTATGAGCGGCGGAATCGCTTACGTTCTCGATGAGGACAATGACCTTTACACGAAGGTAAACAAAAACATGGTGTCGATCGAAAAGATTACTTCAAAGTATGATGTGCTGGAACTGAAAGACATGATAGGCGAGCATGTGAAATACACAAATTCCGAAAAGGGCAAGAAGATTCTGGACGATTTCGGGACGTACCTGCCGAAGTTCAAAAAGATCATCCCGCATGAGTACAACAACATGCTGATGCGGATCGTGCAGATGGAAGAAAAGGGATTGAGCAGCGAGCAGGCACAGATCGAAGCATTTTATGGTAATTTGGCAGATCAGGCTGAGTAGGAGGTGTGAATCATGGGAAAACCAACAGGATTTTTAGATTATAAGCGTGAGAACAGCCAGGAGATCGCACCGAAGGAAAGGATTCAGAACTTTAATGAATTCCACATCCCGCTTCCCCTGGAGAAACAGCGCCTCCAGGGCGCGAGATGTATGGCCTGCGGCGTGCCGTTCTGCCAGGCCGGCATGATGATCGGCGGAATGGCCTCCGGCTGCCCGCTGAACAATCTCGTTCCGGAGTGGAATGATCTGGTGTATCTTGGAAACTGGGAGGAAGCGTATAAGCGGCTGACAAAGACGCACTGTTTCCCGGAGTTTACATCCCGGGTCTGCCCGGCGCTGTGCGAAGCGGCGTGTACCTGCAACCTGGACAGTGAGCCGGTATCTACGAAGGCGAACGAACGGGCGATCATCGAGCATGCATTTGAGATGGGACTCGTAAAGCCCTGCCCGCCCCAGGTGAGAACAGGGAAAAAGGTGGCTGTAGTCGGCAGCGGCCCTTCGGGTCTGGCAACGGCCATGCAGCTGAATAAGCGCGGCCATAAGGTAACGGTGTACGAGCGCAATGACCGGATCGGCGGACTGCTTCGATACGGTATCCCGAATATGAAGATCGACAAAAAAATCATCGACCGCCGTATCGCTTTGATGGAAGCGGAGGGGATCGAGTTTGTGACGAACGCCAATATCGGGGAAAATGTAAAGGCAGAGGATCTCATGAAGGATTATGACGCAGTTGTACTTTGCTGCGGCGCTTCCAATCCGAGAGATATCAATGTGCCGGGCCGTGATTCCAGGGGCATCTACTTTGCGGTGGATTTCCTGAAGGCAACGACGAAGAGCCTGCTGGATTCGAACTTTGAAGATAAGAAATTTATTTCAGCCAAGGGCAAACATGTCATTGTCATCGGCGGCGGTGACACAGGAAACGACTGCTGCGGTACGTCGATCCGTCTGGGCGCTGCTTCAGTGACCATGCTGGAAATGATGCCCCAGCCGCCCGTAACGCGGGCCGCAAACAATCCCTGGCCGCAGTGGCCGAGAGTGCTGAAGACGGACTACGGCCATCAGGAGGCAATCGCGGTGTACGGTCACGACCCGCGCATCTACACGACGACCGTCAAGGAGTTCATCGCCAACAAAAAGGGCGAGGTGACGAAAGCCGTTCTTGTGAAGCTGGAGGGCAAAAAGGATGAGAAAACAGGCCGCATGATGATGGTGCCGATCGAAGGAAGCGAGTGGACGGTGAAGGCCGACCTGGTGTTGATCGCCGCAGGCTTCCTGGGCTCTCAGAAATACGTGACGGACGCTTTTAAAGTAGAATTGAACCCGAGAACGAACGTGGCTACGAAGCCGGCCCAGTACGCGACCAGCGTGCCGAAAGTATTTACGGCGGGCGATATGCACAGAGGGCAGTCACTGGTCGTATGGGCGATCCGCGAGGGCCGGGAGGCGGCGAAAGAGGTGGATAAATACCTGATGGGGTATACGAATCTGTAGGGCTGAAGCCAGATGACAGGTTGAATCAGGTGATTGATTGGTATTGCTTTATTTGATAATTTAGAATCTTTTTTCACAATGAAGGGGAAGTCATGGCCCATGTGAGCTGTGGCTTCCCCTGGTTTATACAGATATTAATAGAAAATACTATTTATTTTTAAAGTCCGTCGGGCTGTCAATGAGAGATGCAACCTGGAACTCATGTTTATGGCCGTCTTCCATGTCAGTGAATGATTTCGCAAAGTGAACATGCTTGCCGCCGCCAACGTCGATGGCACCAGAGGATTTCCCGTAGAATTCATGATAATGCCCGTCTGCGAAATCTGTGCGGAATTTCACTTCATGATAGTGATCATTCTTGCCCGGAATGGATATGGCTTCACCGGATACTGTACAGAATCTGTGATTGTGGCAGCCTTCACATTCCTGAAATACACGTGTAATACCGGTGATCTCATGGACATGCTTCTGGTCGTTACAGTTTACGTGGTTATACATGACGATACTCCTATCTTTTTTTCTTGTTGTATTGTATGCTGAAAGAAAAAAAGTGATAGCCTGTCTCTTATACACATCTGACGCTGCCGACGACTTAATAGGTGTAG
>CAMTFT010000149.1 GCA_947071365.1 uncultured bacterium
CTCCAGAAGCACTTTAAAGGAAAAGAAAAATTTCTCCTTTCCCATCACAGTTACCATTGAAATCTTTTGGAACTCCGCCGCCGGATAAAAAATACTTAAAAAACGTCGGACAACAGCCGCATATACGCCGAAACCATTCCCTTTCAGAGAACCTAATGCATTCAATCCCTGTCCCGTAGGGATGATCGCATAGTGATCTGTGATCTGCTTATCGTTGACATACCGTGTTCTTGCGATCCCTTTATATGACCCGTTTTGCAATACTTCTTCTGCAAATTCCTTCGCCGGCCCGAAATTCCGAAGCCCTGATATATTTTTGTAGATCTCCTTCGCCACCGCGCTGGAGAGCACTCTGGCATCCGTTCTCGGATACGTCACCAGCTTTTTCTCATAAAGCTCCTGCACGATGCGCAGTGTTTCATCCGGGCTGATCTTGAACATTCTGGAACATTCATTCTGCAGCTCTGCCAGATTGTAGAGGAGCGGCGGATTCTTTTTTTCTTTTTTACGCTCCAGAGAGTCGATCACGGTCTCCGCGCTTCCATTTCTCTCCCGTGCTTCATCCCGATATCTTCCATCATCCGTATCCCGGCCTGCCTGATATGCGTCTGCTCCCGTCCTCGCTGCCTGCCATCCTGCCATCAGCGTATCGATCAGCTCCTTGGCATCCTTTTTTTCCTTAAATCCGTTTTCTTTGTACAGCTTCGGCGACAGATAGTACGCCGAACCCTCCACTGCCCGGAACTCCCCCTCCAGGATCCGTCCCTGTATCTCAAGATTCTGCAGCACACGGTAAAACGGCGTTTTGACAAACTGGCGGATCTCCCGCTCCCTGCGGACGATCATTCCCAGCACGCATGTCATCACCCGGCCTACGGACACCACGGAATATTTTGTCCCAAGATAATTTGAAATTGCATTTCCGTATTTCAGAGTAAGCAGCCTGGAAAAATTGATTCCCATCAGATAATCCTCTTTGGCCCGCAGATACGCCGCCGATGACAGATTATCGTACTCGGACAGATCCTTTGCCTCCCGGATGCCCCGGTGAATTTCCTCCTCTGTCTGTGAATCGATCCAGACCCTTTTACGCTGTTTACCCTTTACGCCTGCCATCTGCTCCACAAGGCGGTAGATGTACTCTCCTTCCCGCCCGGAATCGGTGCAGACGTATATCGTCTGCACATCACTCCGCTTCAAAAGCCCGCTGACGATCGTAAACTGCTTTTTCACATTCGGTATGACCTCGTACAGGAATTCATCCGGCAGAAACGGCAGTGTATTCAAACTCCATCGCTTGTATTTCTCATCGTACACCTCAGGATAACTCATCGTCACGAGATGTCCGACGCACCATGTCACAATATAAGAATCCGACTCCAGATACCCGTCGCCGCGCCTCATATTCTCTTTTAGCGCTTTCGCAAATTCCTGCGCCACGCTGGGTTTCTCCGCAATAAACAGATTCTTCATCCAATTCCTCCAAACATAACTTGCTTGCCTGCCCCGCAGGCGATGTCACGCATGAATCCCTACGCATTTCATACGCAAAATCAATCAGGCTGCCACGGAAAATTCCGCAACAGCCCTATTATACGTTACTCTTTGCAGTTTTTGCAACCAAATTTTCATTTTGCCTGAATATAGCCCTTTGCTTTCAGCGTTTCCGCACACAGCACAGCGCCGCCGGCAGCACCTCTGACTGTATTGTGGGAAAGTCCGACAAACTTAAAATCGTATACGGAATCCTCACGGATACGTCCGATTGAAATGCCCATGCCGTTTTCGTAATCCACATCAAGCTGCACCTGCGGGCGATTGTCCTCCTGCATATAGCGGATGAACTGCTTCGGCGCACTGGGAAGCTCCAGCTCCTGTGGAATACCCTTAAAGCTTTCCAGTTTCTCAATGAGCTGCTCCTTTGTCACCTTCTTGCGGAACTTCACGAAAACTGCCGCCGTATGGCCATTCAGCACCGGAACGCGGATGCACTGACATGTGATCTTCGGCTCGGTTGCCGGCTTGATCACGCCATCCTCGAGCTTGCCCCACAGTCTGAGCGGCTCCTTCTCACTCTTTTCTTCCTCGCCGCCGATATACGGGATGATATTCTCCACCATCTCCGGCCAGTCCTTAAAGGTCTTTCCGGCACCAGAGATCGCCTGATATGTAGTGGCAACTACCTCATACGGCTCGAACTCCTTCCATGCAGTAAGCACCGGTGCATAGCTCTGAATAGAACAGTTCGGCTTTACTGCAATAAATCCGCGTTTCGTACCGAGACGCTTCTTCTGGAATTCAATCACATCGAAGTGCTCCGGATTGATCTCCGGCACCACCATCGGAACATCCGGTGTCCAGCGGTGTGCGCTGTTGTTGGAAACTACCGGAGTCTCTGTCTTTGCATATGCCTCCTCAATGGCCTTGATCTCCTCTTTCGACATATCCACTGCTGAGAAAACAAAGTCCACCTCTGCTGCTACCTTTTCTACTTCATTGACATTCATCACAACAAGCTTTTTTACAGCCTCCGGCATCGGTGTCATCATTTTCCATCTGCCGCCGACAGCGTCCTCATACGTTTTGCCTGCACTCCTCGGGCTGGCTGCCACGACAACCACCTCAAACCACGGGTGGTTTTCCAGCAGGGAAATAAATCTCTGGCCGACCATACCTGTTGCTCCCAGAATACCAACTCTCAATTTCTGACTCATTTTTCCATTCTCCTCATGTCTTATTACATTCTCTCATTTCACATGACAAGTCCGCATTGCTCTGTCTGTTTTTGCAGGGCGTACAATTGTCTTTTTCTAAAATACGCTTCTTTTCCAAATCTGTCAAGAGGAAATTCTGTAACGGATCAAATATCCGCCAGCAGCGGCACATAAACCCTCTACAGTATTTCCGCTTCATCCAGATATTTCCTGTTCTTCCGAATCACCTTTTTCATCGCTTCCTGCCCCGGCGCTCCCAGCGTCAGCCGTTTCTCCACACACGTCTTCATGCTGATAGCCTCATAGATATCCTGTTCAAAAACGGGGCTTTCCTCCCGATATTCTTCCAGCGTAAGATCATCCAGCGCCTTATCCTGAGCAATGCATTTCAGCACCAGCCTCCCTGAAATGCTGTGTGCATCCCTAAACGGCACTCCATGGTTCACAAGATAATCTGCCACATCCGTAGCATTTGTAAATCCATTCTTCGCAGAGTTTTCCATCACGCTCTTATTGAACTTCATCGTATCCACCATTCCGGTAAACAGCGTGATACAGGACGTCACCGTATCGATCGCATCGAATACGCCCTCCTTGTCCTCCTGCATATCCTTATTGTATGCCAGCGGAATTCCCTTCATTGTCGTCAAAAATCCCATCAGCGCGCCGTACACCCGGCCCGTCTTGCCGCGCACCAGCTCCGCGATATCCGGGTTCTTTTTCTGCGGCATAATGCTGCTGCCCGTACTATATGCGTCATCCAGCTCCACGAAACGGTATTCATTCGAATTCCAGATAATGATCTCCTCGGAAAAACGGCTCAGGTGCATCATGATCGTGGCCAGCGCCGACAGATATTCAATGATATAGTCCCGATCCGACACAGAGTCCATGCTGTTGAGCGTCGGTCCCGCAAATCCAAGCAGCTCCGCCGTATACTTACGGTCCAGCGGATACGTAGTCCCCGCCAGAGCGCCAGCCCCCAGCGGACAGTAATTCATCCTTCGATAGATATCGTACAGCCGTGAGCGGTCCCTTTTGAACATCTCAACGTATGCCCCTACATGATGTGCCAGAGTGACCGGCTGGGCTTTTTGCAGATGTGTAAACCCGGGCATAAACGTATCCAGATTTTCTTCCATTATCTTCTGCAGAACCTTCAGAAGCTCCAGAAGCAGCCGATCTGTATTTTTAATCTCATCCCTGATATACAGTCGCATATCAAGGGCTACCTGGTCATTCCTGCTTCGTCCCGTGTGAAGCTTTTTCCCCGTATCTCCGATACGCTCGATCAGGTTGGCCTCCACAAAGCTGTGGATATCCTCATATTCCGATGTGATCTCCAGCCTGCCCTCATCGACATCACGGAGAATACCCAAAAGTCCGTGCAGGATCTTGTCACATTCTTTCGTAGTCAGAATACCCTGCTTTGCCAGCATCTTTACGTGCGCCATGCTTCCTTCGATATCCTGCTTGTACAATCGTTTATCAAATAAAATCGATGCGTTAAAATCATATACAATCTGGTCCGTCTCTTTTGTGAAACGGCCTCCCCATAACTGTGCCATGCTCTTCCTCTTTCCTCTTCACAAAAGGAGCTGTCAAAAACAGCTCCTTTTCAAACTTTTCTGCCATAATCCCGGATTAATATGATACTACCCTTGTTCCAGGTTTACAATATTTTCCAACATAATTCAAATCCGAATTACCCAACCGGACACATCCGCCCGAAAAAGCTCCGCTTACTTTGCCATTAATCCTGCAGTGGAATGCGTTGCCACCATTTACACTCTTACTCCATGTAAAGTAGTATGCCGGTCTTCCATTCAGCCTGCCAACCCTGTTAAGGATCTCAAATCTTCCCTGTGGAGTATTGCAATCCTTTCCTACAACGCACTTCATCGTACGCACCAGCTTCCATGCCCCTTTAGAGCCCTTGAAAACATTTGCTTCCGCAGTATACTGGCTCACCCAGATCAGATAATCGGTCTTACTTGTATATCCTCTGCCATTTACAAAAGCTTCCTTCTGTTCTTTCGAATATTTTTTCGACGATATATTGAGATTCCCATAGGACAGTGCAGAACCCTTCACACTGACCTTCGTGCCGTCCTTAAGCAACGCGGTAATCGTACCCGAACCCTTCTTCGTAGCAATAACAGACGTGCCTTTTTTCAGTGTCTTCTTCTGCCCGGTAGACTTAACTGTTACTGTAACCTTTTTCTTAAGCTGCGCATTCAGATACCGTCCATGTACTGCCGAAACATTGATTTCCTTTGCCGTTGCCGATACTTTATCCGAAATCTTCCCATACGCTTCTTTTCCCTGAACTGCATGGTAAGCCTGAACCTTAAAATAGTACTTCTCACCCACTGTCAGCTTCTTCGCCTGATAGGAAGTCTCATTCGTAGTCGCAAACTTCTCATATGTCTTGCTCGTCGGATCATATTTGTACAAAATATACTTGTCCGCGTTTTTGGCCGCATTCCATGCAAGGAAGACAGATTTATTTCCGCTGCACACAAATCTGAAATTCTTAATTGCTCCCGGAACGCTCATCTTTGTCCGGACAGCCACTGTATTGGAAGGCTTTTTACTCTTATACACCTTTTTCCCACTCTTTTTGTATGCATACACACGGAATTTATATGTCTGCTCAATTTTGATCTTCTTAATGATACAGGAAGTTGATTTTGCAGTAGCGATCTTCTTCTCAGCTCCGGTCTCCGGATCAACAGAATAGATATAATACCCTGTCTCTTATACACATCTCCGAGCCCACGAGACGGAGCTACAT
>CAMTFT010000150.1 GCA_947071365.1 uncultured bacterium
CACCTATTAAGTCGTCGGCAGCGTCAGATGTGTATAAGAGACAGCTTTATAATAGTTATTCCAGCCCGCTTGAAGCGGTGAAACTCTGACCGTATACACTGCTGTATTCATTGACGCGGTCGATAATGCGCTCCGCCTCCGCTCCCTGTACCATCATCGGCTGATAATTGTTGTAGCCCGACGCGGAGGAAATCGAACACGGAATGATCTCTATCTTACTTTCCGGAAGTACGCCGTCCTGTCCGACACTAAACGTCTGCCGGAAAATCATGGTATCCATATCAGATGGCGTGCTGTTTCCGCCGAAGCAGAAATTTCCAAGACTGTAAACTATGTACTTGCCCTTATAATTTTCAATGCCCTGCAAAACGTGGGGATGATGCCCGACTACAAGGTCCGCTCCGCAGTCCACCGCAGTATGTGCAAGTGACTGCTGCGTTTCATCCGGCTGCGTTTCCCTTTCACTTCCCCAGTGGAAGCCCATTATGATAAGCTGGGCACCCTGCGCCTTTGCCGCCTCTATCGTCTCCCTGACCTGACTTTCCCTAGCCATACCGTCATTTAGAACATAGATGCCGATAAATGCGGTCTTGATGCCATTCACATCACGCAAAGCGATCTCATCACCGATGCAGTAATCAATATCCGCTTCCTCGAGATACTGCTTCGTATCGCTCAGGCTCTTTTCGCCGTAATCGCTGCTGTGGTTATTTGCCAGCGTCACCACCTCAACAGAACCGTTTTTCAGTATCTCCGTGTAGGATGGGTCGCCCTTAAAGGCATACTCCTTGGCTTCTCTGGTAGTCTCTGTCGTAAAAGTGCCCTCCAGATTTGCAAATGTGGCATCGTCATTTTCCAGAATCTCTTTTACATTCTGGAAAAAGTATGCGTGTCCGTTCACAGCGTCAAAAGCATTAAAGCTCGTATCCGTATTGAAACTTTCATCCGTCCCCAGCGTGCAGTCGCCGATGGCGCTGATCGTCACTGTCCGTTCTTTGCTGACCTCCACCGCACAGGAAACCGTCTCTACACCGTCGGCGCTGACACTCACCACAGTGCTTCCCTCACCTGTTGCGGTGACGGCTCCGCTGCTGTCCACTGTGACGACTTCAGGATTTGCGCTCTCATATTTCAAGTTGTTCAGCAGGGCTCCCGCCGGACTTTCCACAAGCTGCAGATAGGACGTTTCCCCAGGATACAGGGATATTTTCTCTGATTTCAGAGTAAGCTCCGTTGCCATCTCCATCGTTGTCGCCATGATCTCGCTTCTGTTGCCTGCCGCATCCACCGCATAAAAATAATATGTCGTATTTTTTTCAAAGGCGACAGGCTCACTGTACTTCCTGTACAACGGGATATCAAGAAACGCATTCTGCTTCACGGCCGCGTACCATATCCCGGTAACAGATGACCTTGCGTCCACAGCCGTGACAGAGACCTTATCCTCGTCTCTGGCTACGTTTACCACAGGCGCCTGAGCATCTATCATCGGTATCTCGATCTGTGCATTCAGCTCTCCCTGATCCGTAGAAACGGATGCCTTCATCAGATAATCGGCAGCGTTTACCGTTATCTTTCCCTGTTCATCCGGTGTGTATGCCGTTCCATCCACTGTGATTTTGGAAATCGCAGCGCCTCTGACGCGGAACCGAAGCTCCACCGGATAAGAGCTGCACCATTTTTCTGGCTCATTCTCCACCGTAACGGTCAGCCCTTCATCTGCGGTAACGTGCTCCGACTTTTTCTTCTCATCTATGGATGACGTAACACCGTTCACCACCAAAGCAATGATCAGGATCACCAGAATCGCCCCTGCGCCTATCATGAACAGCTCTTTTTGATGAATGCCCTTCTGCCCCAGATTTTCCCGGAAATCCCCAAATGCATCCTTTATCCCCTGAAGAAGGGGCTGCTTTGCTGCTTTCCGACTGTCACTCTTTCTTTCCGTCGGGCCGGCTCCCTTTCGTTCCGATAAGCCGCCGCTCTCTTCCTCCGGCAGCTCCTGTCCATCCTCCCCGGAAGATACGTCCCGGTCAACCCCGTCCAGCAACCGATCCAGTACGAGCTCATCTTCACTTTTTTCTGCAATATCGCGCTCCGGCTCTTCATCCGCCTCGTCAAATATTTCAGAGATCGACGTATTTTCATCCAGCTCGTCCGGTTTATCTTTCTTCTTTTCCGGTTTTCGGCGCAGACTGCCAAACAGCCCCGAAAGCGTTTCCACTCCGGCCCCAAGAACATTTAGCACCGGCTTAAGGTTCAGTCCTGCTCTGGCATCTGCTTCAAGATTCTCTTCAAAATCGTCATCTTCAAAGTCATCGTTTTCCGTCGGGTCATTATCGATTCTGTAGTCCTTGAGCCAGTCTTTTGCCTGCTTCGGTTCGTCATCTTCGGGCCAATCCTCTGCCTGCTTCGGTCTTTCACCTTTGGCCCAGCCTTCTGCCTGCTTCGGTCTGTCATCTTCGGGCCAATCCTCTGCCTGCTTCGATTCGTTTTGCCTCCCGGCTTTTTTCGTTTTTTCCTTTCGGGAAGTCCTCGTTTCCGGACGTGACTTCGGAGAGTCCGCCACAGGCGCACTCTCCGCTTCCTTTCTTTGCAGCGCTTCCTCCGGCTCTTCGCCGTTCTGGATCGCCCTTACTATTTCCATTAACTGTTCGACATTATCTGCCTTTATCTTCTTTTTCATTATTTAAAGTACGCTACTCCTGACTCAAAGATTTTCAGGTCCTGTTCTCCGTAAATGTTGACTGCTACGCTGTCACCGCGGCGCTCGGAATGTGCCATCTTACCGAATACACGGCCATCCGGGCTGGTAATGCCTTCGATGGCGAAGTAAGAACCGTTCACGTTCCACTCCTCTTCACCGATGCAGATCGTTCCCTCCGGGTCACAATACTGTGTAGCCACCTGGCCGTTTGCAAACAGCTTCTCAAGCCACTGGCGGTTCGCAACGAAACGCCCCTCTCCATGGGAAGCCGGATTCGTGTAGACACCGCCAAGCTTAGCTCCCTGGAGCCACGGAGACTTGTTGCTGACTACCTTTGTATATACCATTTTTGAGATGTGGCGTCCAATGGTATTAAATGTCAGGGTCGGTGAATCCGGTGTCTGACCGGTAATCTCACCGTGCGGCACCAGTCCCAGCTTGATCAGGGCCTGGAAACCGTTACAGATACCGAGTGCAAGTCCGTCCCGCTCATTCAGAAGCTTCATGACGGATTCCTTCAGCTTCGCATTCTGGAATGCCGTCGCGAAGAATTTTGCGGAACCGTCCGGCTCGTCGCCCGCTGAAAATCCGCCGGGGAACATGATGATCTGCGCCTGATCGATCGCCTTTTCAAACACATCCACAGACTCCCGGATATCCTGCGCGGTCAGATTGCGGAATACCCTGACATCCACTTCTGCACCGGCGCGCTCGAATGCCTTCCTGCTGTCATACTCACAGTTCGTACCCGGGAATACGGGAATAAATACCCGCGGCTTTGCCACTTTATTTTTGCACACATAAATATTGTTCGTCTTATACGTTCCGTCTGTAGTCGGCACTCTGTCCTTATCATCTTTCGAAGTAAAGAAGTACGCCGTCGGACCGTCCGCTGGCTTCCCGTCAATATCCAGCCCGCCTCCCACGGTCGGAATACCGGAATTCGTCTTGAAAACACGCTCCAGTGTACCCGTCCATGCTGCCAGAGCCTCACCAAGCGGAATCTTCACGTCTTTATATTCAAAAGCTCCGCTGTCTGTCACTTCACCGATTACCGTATAAGTAATTGCCAGATTGCCGACAGCGCCCTCCGAAACTTCCGCAACGATGTTACCGAAGCCCGCCGTGAACAGGTCGCGTTCGTCCACGTTATGCTCGATCCTGAGGCCCATTCCGTTACCAAAGGCCATCTTGGAAAGAGCTGCCACAAGACCCTTGCCGTCCAGCGCATATGCGGAAATAATATTTCCATCTTTGATATCCTGGTGGAACTTTCCATACTGCTCCATGATCTGCTCATATACCGGAAGATCATATTCGTCCTTCTCCACCTGTAAAAGTACCAGCTTGCTGCCCGCGCGCTTCAGCTCAGGCGTGATGATCGTCTTATCGCTGGCAATATCCACAGCAAAGGATACGAGAGTCGGCGGAACGTCTATTTCATTAAAGGAACCGGACATACTGTCCTTGCCGCCGATGGACGGAAGGCCAAAGCCGAGCTGCGCGGAATACGCACCGAGCAGCGCCGCAAAGGGCTGGCTCCATCTCTTCGGATCTTCGGTCATCCTACGGAAATATTCCTGGAACGTAAAGCGTATCCTGCTGTAATCGCCTCCGTTTGCAACGATTCTCGCAACGGACTCAAGCACAGCGTAAACCGCACCGTGATACGGGCTCCAGCTTGACAGATACGGATCAAAACCATAGCTCATCATCGTGACTGTATCCGTCTTTCCCTCCAGCACCGGAAGCTTCGCCACCATGGCCTGTGTCTCTGTGAGCTGGTACTTACCGCCATAAGGCATAAATACGGAGCCTGCACCGATGGAGCCGTCGAACATTTCCACCAGCCCCTTCTGGGAACAGCAGTTCAGATCACTTAAGGTATCCAGCCATTTTGCCCGGACATCCGTCACATCATTTCTCACAAAATATTTATCCGTCTCGGAAGGCATCTCCACTGTGACCGCAGTCTCCTGATGCGCTCCGTTCGTATCCAGAAATGCTCTGGAAATATTTACGATCTCTTTTCCTCTCCAGATCAGTACGAGACGCGGATCCTCCGTAACGACAGCCACCTCGACAGCCTCAAGGTTCTCCTGCGCGGCATAACCCATAAACTCATCTACATCCTTCGGGTCTACCACAACAGCCATACGCTCCTGAGATTCGGAGATCGCGATCTCCGTCCCGTCCAGACCAGCATATTTCTTCGGCACCTTATCAAGATAGATCTGAAGCCCCGGCGCCAGCTCACCGATCGCCACGGAAACACCGCCCGCGCCGAAATCATTACATTTTTTAATCAGTTTGCTGACCTCGCTGCGGCGGAACAGTCTTTGAATCTTGCGCTCTGTCGGTGCATTTCCCTTCTGTACCTCCGCACCGCAGACCTCAATGGAGGCTTCCGTGTGTACCTTGGAGGAACCGGTAGCGCCGCCGATACCGTCACGGCCGGTTCTTCCGCCCAGCAGGATAATGATATCGCCCGGGTCAGAATTTTCACGGATAACGGCGCTCCTGGGAGCCGCGCCCATCACCGCACCGATCTCCATACGCTTTGCCACGTAATCCGGGTGATAAATTTCTTTTACATAACCCGTCGCAAGACCAATCTGGTTGCCGTAGGAGCTGTAGCCGTGAGCAGCCTCGCGAACCAGCTTTTTCTGCGGCAGCTTTCCCTTTAATGTATTTTTGACGGAAACTGTCGGATCTGCCGCCCCCGTCACACGCATTGCCTGGTATCTGTCTCTTATACACATCTCCGAGCCCACGAGACGGAGC
>CAMTFT010000151.1 GCA_947071365.1 uncultured bacterium
AGATGTAGCTCCGTCTCGTGGGCTCGGAGATGTGTATAAGAGACAGTGTCCACTCTGAGAAATTTGAAACCGGGCCGCCGTAACTTAATGATTAAGGTATGTTTTATTCTGTTCTGGCACAGACAAAGACGATCCCGAAAGCTCCGGGGCCGATATGTGTTCCGATGGTGGAACCGATCTGCAGCATTTCGTTCGTGGAATAGCCTGATTTTTGCAGCTTCTTTTCAAAGGCGCAGCAGTTTTCCGTTCCGTAGGAGTAAATCGGATAAGCCGGAAAAGCAGGATCGATACCAAGAGCTTCCAGTTGGTTTAAAATGGCATGGATCGCCTTGTTCTTGCCAAGGCATTTGCCAAGGATATCGATAGTTCCTTCTTTGCTTACGGTAATAATAGGCTTTATGTTGGCAAGGTCGCCGATGGCTGCGGCGGCTTTGCTGATCCGGCCTCCGCGGCCCAGAAATTCCAGTGTATCCAGCGCAGCCAGCACCTTTACCCTGGGCTTTAACTGCTCGATCTCCCGCACGATATCTGCGGCGATGCGTCCCTCTCTTCGAAGTCGGCACGCGTGATCCGCCATCACTTTGATGGTATATGTGGCGGAAAGTGAGTCGATCAGGTAGATGGAATCGTACTCCACCATATTTTTAGCGAGAACAGCGCTCTGATATGTACCGCTTAAGCCAGAGGAGAGCAGGATACAGATGAGCTCATCTCCCTTTTCCTTTGCATCCTTAAAGATGTCAATGAATGACTGCGGCGAGGGCTGCGAGGTCTTTGGAAAATCGTTGCTGCTTTGCAGTATCTCATAGAATTCATCCCGCCCCAGATCGTATCCGTCGACGTACGTTTTTTCTCCAATCGTAATGGTAATGGGGACAAGCTCCATATCTTTATTTTTAATTTCCTCTATGGTGTAGTCAGAAGAGGAGTCTACCAGTATTCGAATCATTTCAGTACCTCCGTTGCGGTGTCAGCCACCAGATTGCAGATTCGGATCGCCTCATCTGCCGTGTCAGTTCCTATCTTGTCAATAATAGAGCCAATGATTTCCAGTATCCTTTGATGCTGCTCATGGTATACTTCGATCTGTGCCAGATCCAAACGTATATAAATCTGCCGTTTATCTTTCTGGGAACGTTCCTTTACGATGATTTTTTTCTTTTCCATGCAGTTCAGCGTGCGGTTCATCTGGGATTTCAGCATCCTGGTCTCACGGCACAGATCCGTGGCCGTCATCTTCTGCTCCGGATGCTTCAGCGTATTCCAGTAAAGAATATTGCAGATGAGAGATTCGTTGTAGGGCATGTCTGAGGCGAGCCGCGTATTGTTTATACCGACGGACAGCCGCAGCCAGGCGTTCAAGAGTTCTTCATTTCTGTTATTCATAAATGATCATCCCCATATAATATTGTCTGGTCGTATGGTTCCGGTATTGAAACAGTGCAAAAGTTCACAATGTATACTATCATTGGGGAGGGGGAGTGTCAAGGGGGAAAGAGAACTTTAATGGATTTCAGCAGATTAATTCTGTACGCAAAATAAATCTGCTGCAAAGACAGAGCCCATTACTCCCTTTATGTATAACAGTTCAACCCGTGCTCATTCGTAAAGGCTGGAAAATGTCTTTATGATGGAAAGAACAGCTTGACAAAACGCCGTTGTTTCGCTAAGATTAAAAACATCAGAAAAAGGTTATGAGAAAGAGGAGTACGCACTGCGCACCAAAAGAGAGGACGGCTCACCGGCTGAAAGGCTGTCTGGGAAAGCGGGTACGGAAGGTAGCTTTTGAACTGAAGGGCTGAAGCCGCATGCATGTGGAACCGGGATGCAGAGATATGGATCACGGTGGGCATGGTGGTGCGTAAGCCGTTCCGGGAATTCCCGTTACAGAAGAAAAGAGATGCAGACGCGCCTGACACAGGGAGAATCCTGTGTGGGAGGAAGCTGTCTGTAAGAAAAGGTGGTACCGCGAGACATTCGCCCTTTGCACATTGTGCAGAGGGCGTTTTTTTCGCGAAAGCAATGAGCCGTGCAAAAGCAGCGAAAGCCGAAACGGCCGTTTACGGACGGATTTGGCAGGCGCTGATTTTATAGGGCGAATACCCGCGACCGAGGAAATGCGGAGCATTTTTGAGGTTGAAGCATGGCTCATTTTGTAGACAAGTTTATGCAAAAGCAGCGAATATCTTAGAACAGGAGGAAAAATCATGAGCAAGGAGCTTGCCAAGACCTACGACCCGAAGGGGCTGGAGGATCGACTTTATCAGAAATGGCTGGATAAAAAATATTTCCATGCCGAGCCAAATCCAAACAAAAAACCGTTCACTATCGTTATCCCGCCGCCAAACGTTACGGGACAGCTTCATATGGGTCATGCGCTGGATGAGACGATGCAGGATATCCTGATCCGTTTTAAGAGGATGCAGGGATATGAGGCGCTGTGGCAGCCGGGTACGGATCATGCGGCAATCGCTACGGAGGTGAAGGTTACTGCAAAGCTGAAGGAGCAGGGGATTGATAAGGACGAGATTGGCCGGGAAGAATTTTTGAAGCATGCCTGGGCATGGAAGGAAGAGTACGGTGGAAAGATCATCAATCAGCTTAAAAAGCTGGGCGCTTCCGCTGACTGGGACAGAGAGCGCTTTACCATGGATGAGGGCTGCTCGAAGGCTGTTCAGGAGGTATTTATCCGCCTTTACGAAAAAGGCTATATTTATAAAGGTTCCAGGATCATCAACTGGTGTCCCATCTGCCACACGTCCATTTCCGATGCCGAGGTAGAGCACGTGGATCAGGATGGATTCTTCTGGCACATCAATTACCCGATCGTTGGAGAAGAGGGCAAGTTTGTCGAGATCGCGACGACGCGTCCCGAGACACTGCTGGGAGATACGGCAGTTGCCGTAAATCCGGAGGACGAGCGGTATCAGCATTTGATCGGCAAGATGCTGGAGCTTCCTCTGACGGGTAGACAGATTCCGGTGATTGCAGATTCTTACGTAGACAAAGAGTTCGGAACAGGCTGTGTTAAGATCACTCCGGCACACGACCCGAATGATTTTGAGGTGGGAAAGCGTCATGATCTGCCGGAGATCAATATCATGAATGATGATGCGACTATCAACGAGCTGGGCGGCAAATATGCAGGTATGGATCGCTATGAAGCCCGGAGAGCAATCGTAAAGGATCTGGAGGAGCTGGGGCTTCTCGTAAAGGTAGTTCCGCATAATCACAGCGTTGGAACACATGACCGCTGCAAGACGACTGTTGAGCCGATGATCAAGCCGCAGTGGTTTGTAAAGATGGACGAAATGGCAAAGCCGGCCATCGAAGCTCTGAAAAACGGTACGCTTCAGTTCGTTCCGGATCGATTTGATAAGACATACCTGCACTGGCTTGAAAATATCCGTGACTGGTGTATTTCCCGGCAGCTCTGGTGGGGACACCGGATTCCGGCATATTACTGCGACGAGTGCGGTGAGACGGTAGTGGCAAGAGAGATGCCGAAGGTTTGCCCGAAGTGCGGTTGTACGCATCTGACACAGGACGAGGATACGCTGGATACATGGTTCTCCTCTGCTCTGTGGCCGTTTTCTACCCTGGGCTGGCCGGACAAGACGCCGGAGCTGGAGTACTTCTATCCGACGGATGTGCTTGTTACGGGATATGATATCATTTTCTTCTGGGTTATCCGTATGGTATTCTCTGCTCTGGAACAGACGGGAGAGGTGCCATTCCATCACGTGCTGATCCACGGTCTTGTGAGGGATTCCCAGGGGCGCAAGATGAGCAAGTCTCTTGGAAACGGAATTGATCCGCTGGAGATCATTGACCAGTACGGTGCCGACGCACTTCGCCTGACACTGATGACCGGAAATGCGCCGGGCAACGATATGCGTTTCTATATGGAACGTGTGGAATCTTCCCGGAATTTTGCAAATAAGGTATGGAACGCTTCCAGATTTATTATGATGAATCTGGAAAAGGCGGAGGTTCCGGTAGAGATTGACCTTGACACACTTACAAGCGCGGATAAATGGATTCTTTCCAAGGTAAATACGCTGGCAAAAGATGTGACCGAGAACATGGAGAAATATGAGCTCGGTATCGCGGTACAGAAGGTATATGATTTTATCTGGGAGGAATTCTGCGACTGGTATATCGAGATGGTAAAACCGCGTCTCTACAATGATGCAGACAATACAAAAGCAGCGGCGCTGTGGACACTGAAAACGGTTCTGACGAATGCATTGAAGCTGCTTCATCCGTATATGCCATTTATCACGGAAGAAATTTTCTGCACACTGCAGCCACAGGAGGAGTCTATTATGATCTCAGCGTGGCCTGAGTTCAGGGCAGAGTGGGATTTCGCAGCGGATGAAAAGGCAGTGGAGACGATCAAAGAAGCTGTCAGAGGTATCCGTAATGTCCGTACAGGTATGAATGTGCCGCCGAGCAAGAAGGCCCAGGTGTACGTTGTCTCTGAAAATGCGGATGTCCGCAGTATTTTCGAGCACGGTAAAGTATTCTTTGCCACACTGGGATACGCCAGCGAGGTACACGTACAGGCAGACAGGGCAGGTATCAGCGAGGATGCCGTATCTGCGGTAATTCCGGAGGCGGTGGTTTATATGCCGTTTGCTGAGCTGGTTGATCTGGAAAAAGAAATCGAGCGCCTGAAAAAGGAAGAGGAGCGTCTGACAAAGGAGCTTGCCCGGGTAAACGGCATGCTGAGCAACGAGCGTTTCATCAGCAAAGCGCCCAAAGCCAAGATCGATGAGGAAAAGGCGAAGCTTGAGAAGTATACACAGATGATGAATCAGGTGAAGGAACGGCTCGAGGCAGTTTCTGCGATGTCCAAATAAAAGGAAACAGAGGAAAAACTCAGAATAGAAATATGACAAAACAGGAGATATCCAACTACAAAAATGGGGGTATCTCCTGTTTTCGCCTGTTATTTATGGGTACGTTCCAGTTCGGCAATGCGCTCTAACGCTTTTTGGTAAGCAAGCTCTTTTTCCCGCAGAAGTGAGGCCTGCTGGTTTAATTGCGAAGCCTGCTGGTTTAATTGCGAGGCTTGCTGGTCTAATTGCAGGGCCTGCTGATCCAGCTTGGCATTTTTCTGATTGATTTCCTCCTGCATTTCATCAATCATATATTGAACTGTATTCCGGTCAAGCTCCTGTAACTCTTTTGAAAACATTCCCATCACCTCTTCAATGTTGCGGCAGATATCATATACGTGCTCGTATAGCGGCTTGAAGTCAGCGTATGCATTAATAAGGAAAATGATTATTTCCGGGTCATCGCAGCTCAGAAAAGCAAGCCATGCTTCCAGCCGATTGTTGATACCTTTATTTTGCAGGCTTTTATTGAAGATGTCAAGTGGAATGAATACGTATTTCTGGAGCAGTTCCAGTTCTGTCTCTTATACACATCTCCGAGCCCACGAGACGGAGCTACA
>CAMTFT010000152.1 GCA_947071365.1 uncultured bacterium
CACCTATTAAGTCGTCGGCAGCGTCAGATGTGTATAAGAGACAGGTAATATCATAACGTACGGCATCGTGATCGCAGCATTTATCCTGGTACAGATCCTGGAGAGCACCGGAAATCTTTCCAGCCTTCTGAAGGGGCTTCTTGTGCCGCTGTGCGTATATGTGATCCTGGCGGTTTCGCTGAATCTTGTAGTAGGTATTTCAGGGGAGCTGAGCCTTGGTCATGCAGGGTTTATGTGTGTCGGCGCTTTTGCCAGCGCGTTCTTTTCAAAGGCTACGGCGACTACGATCGCATCGAATGGCATCCGCTTTTTCATCGCGATCCTGATCGGCGCTGTGGTAGCAGGGATATTCGGAATTTTGATCGGTATTCCGGTGCTTCGTCTTCGGGGCGATTATCTGGCGATCGTTACGCTGGCTTTCGGAGAGATTATCAAGAATGTTATCAATGTATTTTATGTCGGCATTGACAGCCACGGTGTGCATTTTTCCATGAGGGATCAGTTTTCTCTCGGTATGGAACCGGATGGAACAGTCATTCTGAACGGCCCGCAGGGTATTACCGGTGTGCCGAAATGCTCCACCTTCCTGATTGGCGTTATCCTGATCCTGATCACGTTGTTTATCGTGCTGAACCTGATCGATTCCAGAGATGGCCGCGCTATTATGTCTATCCGTGACAACAGGATCGCGGCGGAATCCATCGGTATCAACATTACAAAATATAAGCTGATGGCGTTTACGGTTTCAGCAGCGCTTGCCGGTGTGGCGGGAGCTCTTTATTCCCACAACCTGGCTACGCTTCAGGCATCAAAGTTCAACTTCAACACGTCGATCCTGGCGCTTGTATTCGTGGTACTTGGCGGTATCGGAAATATCCGCGGCTCCATCATCGCGGCGGTAGTGCTTACGGCGCTTCCGGAGCTGCTGCGAGGTCTGGCGGATTACCGTATGCTGATCTATTCAATCGTCCTGATCGCTATGATGCTCTTCAACTGGGCTCCGAAGGCGCTTGAATGGCGGGAACGATATCTGGGCCGTTTCTTCAAAAAATCTGTGAAGGAGGGCAAGTAAGATGGCAGTAATGTTGGAAGTAAAAAATCTTGGCATCTCCTTCGGTGGTCTGCGGGCGGTAAACGCCTTTGACCTGACGATCGAGAAGGGCGCGCTTTACGGTCTGATCGGGCCGAACGGCGCGGGCAAAACGACGGTATTCAACCTGTTGACCGGTGTATATAAGCCCAGTGAGGGCAGCGTTGTGCTGGACGGGCAGGACATCACAGGAAAGCCTACCATTGAGATAAACAAGGCAGGCGTGGCGAGAACTTTTCAGAACATCCGTCTTTTTAAGGAAATGTCCGTGCTGGACAATGTAAAGGCAGGGCTGCACAACCACCATAAGTATTCGACGCTTTCCGGAATTTTCCGCACTCCTGCATTCCGCAGAGTTGAAAAGGAAATGGATGAGAGGGCTATGGAGCTTCTGAAGGTATTTGAGCTGGACGGCGAGGCGGATTATCTGGCTTCGAATCTTCCGTATGGAAAGCAGCGTAAGCTGGAGATCGCCAGAGCGCTTGCCACAGACCCGAAGCTGCTTCTTCTGGATGAGCCGGCGGCCGGCATGAATCCCAACGAGACGAAGGAGCTGATGAATACGATCCATTTCGTCCGTGACAATTTTGACATGACGATTTTGCTGATTGAGCATGATATGAAACTTGTATCCGGTATTTGTGAAGAACTGACCGTACTGAACTTCGGTGAGGTACTGTGTCAGGGCAAGACTGCCACGGTTCTCTCAAATCCGCAGGTTATTACGGCATATCTTGGGGAATAGGGGGAAGAGAACGATGGCAATGCTTGAGGTAAAAGACCTGGAAGTATATTATGGTATGATTCAGGCAATCAAAGGGATCTCCTTCGAGGTAAACGAGGGCGAGATCGTTTCACTGATCGGAGCCAACGGCGCAGGAAAAACGACCATTTTGCACACGATTACCGGCCTTCTTTCTCCGAAGAAGGGCAGCGTGCTGTTCGAGGGAACGGATATCACAAAGGTTCCCGCACATAAGATCGTCAGCCTTGGCATGGCGCATGTGCCGGAGGGACGGCGTGTGTTTGCTCAGATGTCTGTTTACCAGAATCTGAAAATGGGCGCATATACAAGAAAGGACAAAGACGAGCTGGAAAAGACGCTGGCGACCGTATATAAGCGTTTCCCGCGTCTGGAAGAGCGTAAGAACCAGCTTGCTGGTACGCTTTCCGGCGGTGAGCAGCAGATGCTGGCCATGGGCCGGGCGCTGATGTCACACCCGAGGATCATCCTGATGGATGAGCCCTCCATGGGTCTTTCTCCGATCCTGGTCAATGAGATTTTTGATATTATCCAGAGCGTCAGCGCCAGTGGAACGACGGTGCTTCTGGTAGAGCAGAACGCAAAGAAGGCGCTCTCTATCGCGGACCGCGCGTACGTACTGGAAACAGGAAATATCGTAAAGTCAGGGGATGCACATGAGCTGATGGATGACGATTCTATTAAGAAAGCGTATCTTGGAGAGTAAGCTGTGGTGTGTGTTGGCTGATACAATGATGCTTCGAAAGAAGTAGTTGGAAAAAAATAGGATAAGTACATCCGGCGTCCTCTGGGGCTGCCGGATGTTTTGCTGCAATGAAATTTTGGTCTTGTATATGTGAGCCTCGATATGGTATGATAGATAATAATAGAGCAGGTATGCGCTGCAGCCCCGGGCATGATGAGCTCTGGCGGCTGAAGAAATATATCGAAAAGAAACCGGGGGTGTTTTTATGGAGAATATTACAATTACGATTGCGAGACATTTCGGCAGCGGCGGAAAGACGATCGGTCAGATGCTGGCTAAGGATCTGGGAATCAACTGTTACGAAAAACAGATCATTAAGATGGCATCCGACGACAGTGGAATCAACGAGGCGCTTTTCAATCAGGCAGACGAGAAACTGAAGCGCACACCGTTGTTTTTCGGCAAGTCGAAGGGTGAATATAAAGGAAAGCTGATCTCACCGGGCAGTGAGGAGTTCGTCAGCGACCACAATCTTTTCAATTATCAGGCGAAAATCATACGGGAGTTGTCAGAGCGCGAATCCTGTGTTATCATTGGACGTGCAGCGGATTACGTTCTGAGAGACAAGACGAATGTGATCAGCGTTTTTGTACACGCTTCGAAGGAATACTGCGTCCGTCAGGCAATCGAGCGCAGGGCCTATACAGGGAAAGATGTCGAGAAGTTTGTCGAGAGAACGGACAAGTACCGCAGCGATTTTTACCGCTATTACACGGGACAGGAATGGACGGATGCGAGAAATTATGATCTGTGTCTGAACAGTGAGCGGCTTGGATTTGAGGGAACAATGGAAGCGATCGAAGCGTATATCAAAGTGCGTTTCGGCAAACTTCCGAATGAACAGTAAAAAGATTACAGGGGACAAAGGAAGGGTAAAGATGAATTACGGAAAAAGGGCAAAGCGCAGGATCCGCGTGGGATTATTTATGGTGCTGTTGCTTGGTGCATTAAGTTTTTGTACATTTTCTTCATGTGCGGCGAAGTCGTCGAAAAAGATTGCGCTGAACAAGACGTGTGTCAGCACAACAAAGGGCAGGAGCGTGCAGCTTAAGCTTCTGAACGCAAAAGGAAATGCAACGTGGAAGACGAATAAAAAGTCGGTGGCTACTGTTTCGAAGAGCGGCAAGGTTACGGGGGTATCGAAGGGGACATGTAAGATTACAGCGAAGTATAAGGGAAAGACGTATCGCTGTACGGTAAAGGTATACAATACAACAAAGGCTTATCTGCCGAAGACGCTGAAGAAGGTGTATTCGACATCGAAGTATCAGGACAGGATCTTACTGGCCGGCAGCTCGTCGGTAGAATACTGGAGCACTGCCGCATCAGCGTTTGCGCCGTGGAAGACGCTCAATATGGGTATTGCCGGCACGAAGGTAACGAATTGGGAGAAGCTGTACAAGAGTCTGATCGTACCGTATGATCCCAAAGCTGTGGTGCTGTATGCAGGCAGCAACGATATTGGTGACGGTATATGCGAAGCCACAGGAGCAGAGACAGCGGCCGAGACTCGCAGGCTTATTCAGAAAATACAGAAGAGTCTGCCGGATACACCGATCTTTTACGTATCGATCTGCCCAAGCTTGAAACGGGACGAGGCATGGAGAGATATACGTATCTGCAACAAAAAAATGAAGGCGTACTGTGCAGGAAAGAAAAATGTGTACTATATTGATGTGGCATCATATTTTTGGGAGGATGGAAAACTGAATCCGGCGCTTTACAGCAGTGACAGGCTTCACTTAAGTAAAAAGGGGTACAAAATCTGGAATTCTGTGATAGGCCCAAGGGTGAAGCGTATATTAAAAGCAAGAAAGTAATTTTTAAGTCAGGAGCCAGCAGTGGCTCCTGATTTTTTTCAAAACAAATAGTTGACAATTTACAAATAATGAGATACCATTTAAATGGATGTGAGATGTAATGCGGAGGATGAGTGCAATATGTATGCAGGATAATAAAGTTTGGAAAAGAGTAAATTTGTCAAAAAAGTCACTTTCATCATCAGGAAGCGGATATCTGATTGCGCGGGATATGCAGACGGAAGAGGCGCAGAAGGAGCTTTTATATGAGCTGCTCGGCCCTGTTTTTTTCGGACGTAAGGAGGCGGAGAATGAAGATGAGCTTGCCGACCTTTTTGTTCAGCAGTACGGAATAGATGTGCACGGCGATTTTTGTGAGGGCGACGACCATTATGAGGATTATATGGAAGCACAGCAGGCAATAGCGGAGGGGCTTGCCGTTTATGGGGGCAGGATTGATTTTGACGAAAATTCACTGGCGGAGCTTGCAGAAGAGCTTTGGAGCAGCATGGAGCAGAAGAAGGGCGGATTTCGCCGGATCAATACGCTTCTGGAAGAGTGATATTTGCCCCTCGCAGCAGGTTCTCGTATCACTTCGGTCGTAGCGGAACGCGAGGTTTCGCTCTCGGCTCGGCCGTTGCAGAACGAGTGGTCTCGCCTCCCGGCTCGGTCGTTGCTAAACGAGTGCCACTGGCACTCAGCAACACTGGCATTCAGCAACGCTGGCACTCGGCACCGCCAAATCACAGGACACAGGTGTCAAAATTTATACAGATTTTGCATACAGTGATATAAAGAGATCAGGAAATGGTATCGGTATGGATGATCAGAAAATCGAGAACCTGCTGAATCTTGCGCTGGATGCATCTTCACAGGAACGGGAGAAATCCTCCACTCTGGAGACGGGATACGATGAAGAAAATGATACGTGGGAGGTGATTGTCCGTTTCAGCGGCAGTCTGGAAGATTTTACATATGATACGTGGCAGGTAGTGGAGTTATCCGGTGGATATGCCATTGCTGTCTCTTATACACATCTCCGAGCCCACGAGACGGAGCTACATC
>CAMTFT010000153.1 GCA_947071365.1 uncultured bacterium
TTATACCATTCTTTCAGGAATAAATTGGAGAAAATGGGGAATTCTTTTTCTATGAAACTGTTTATAGATGGAGGAATTATGACATGCCTACAACGCTGAAAGTTTATAAAGAAATCAGCCAGAACCGGGATGCTATGACTCATCTTCTGCCGATCCAGGACAGCTTTGACCTGATACAGCGCGATATCAGTATCGGCGGAAGGGATGCCTCACTTTACTTTCTCGATGGAATGCTGAAGGATGAATCCATGCTGAAAATCATGGACACATTACTGAAGGTGCAGGATACCGACATGCCCCAGGATGCCACCGGCTTTTCCCAGAAATGTATCCCATACACAGAGGTGGATATTTACGGTGATTTTGACCAGATCGTCCGGAATGTGCTCTCCGGCATCCTTGTGCTCTTTGTGGACGGGTATGAAACCGGGATTGCCATTGACTGCCGTACGTACCCCGTCCGCGGTGTGGAAGAGCCGGAAAAGGACAAGTCTCTGCGCGGGTCAAAGGATGGTTTTGTCGAGACTGTCGTCTTCGATACCGCCCTCATCCGAAGGCGTATCCGCGATCCCAATCTCGTCATGGAAATGCTGGAAGTGGGAACCTCCTCACGCTCCGATGTGGTTCTCTGTTACATGAAAAATCTCGTCAATCCTGACCTTCTTGCAAACGTCCGCAAAAAAATTCAGGATGTCCATACGACGGATCTGTGTATGAACCAGCAAAGCCTCGCGGAAGCTCTGATCGGTTCCAGATGGTACAACCCTTTTCCGAAGTTCAAATTTTCGGAACGTCCTGATACGGCGGCTGCGTGTATCATGGAGGGCAAGTTGGCGATCCTCGTTGACAATTCCCCCGCTGCCATGATCCTGCCTACCTCGATCCTGGACATGATCGAGGAAGCAAATGACTACTACTTTCCGGCATGGACTTCTCTGTACCTGAAGCTGTCACGAATCATTATTCTTTTCCTGACGGTATTCATGACTCCGGTATTCATTCTGCTGATGGAGTATCCGCAGTGGATTCCTCCGTCTTTTGATTTTATCGCGGTGAAGGAGGTAGTCAACATTCCGCTCATCTACCAGCTTCTGATTCTGGAGCTAGCGATCGACGGACTGCGGCTGGCCGCTTTGAACACCCCAAATATGCTGAGTACGCCTCTCAGCGTGTTTTCCGGCCTCGTCCTGGGAGAATTCTCCGTAAATTCCGGCTGGTTCAATTCGGAAGTCATGCTGTATATGGCCTTCGTCGCCATTGCCAATTACACACAGCCCAACTTTGAGCTTGGATATGCCGTCAAATTCATGCGGATCATGCTCCTGATCCTTACCGCCGTCTTCGGTTGGATCGGATTTCTCGCCGGGTGCATCATATTACTGCTGCTGCTCTGCACGAACCGCACGCTCTCCGGCAGAAATTATCTGAATGTGAAACTGAACTGATACTTCCGAGAAAAATGCGCCAAAAGCAGCCTGATATAAAATATCTCTGAAAAGAATCCGCATGGGTATCCGCTCAGAGATATTGATACCAGGCTGCCTTTTTATCTGACATTGTCTGACGCAAGATATTCCTCACTGTCCATAACCAGCGTGTGCATCGGCGAAAAGCTCTCTGCGATCTTACAGATGCTCGCCTCATTCTGCTTCGTCTGACCGGAGATACAATCAGTAAGATAGATCACCTTATGCCCGAGGTCGATTGCCTCCATGAGCGTCGCAAGGATACAGCATTCCGCTACGACACCGCTTAGCAGGACATGCTCTGATTGCGAGGCCATGCGATGAAGTTCAGGAATTTTGAAAGACGAATATACGTTTTTTTCATACACCGGGTACACAGCAGTATACGGCTGCAATTCCTTTATGATCTCATTCAGATAACGGCTGTTGTTGATCGAAGCGTATTCTTCATTGTACTGCTGCCACATACCTACCGGATTTTCCGGCGCAGTAAAACGCGTGAAAGCAATCTGACCTACGGCCCCGGAATCTATCAACTTTCGGATATTTGATGCCGATGCCATCATCGAAGGACACTCCCAGGGTTCCCCCGGCTTATAAACATTCTGCATATCTATGACAAGAAGCAAATCATTTCTTTTCATGTTGTTTTCCTCCAGATATCTTCACTTCTCGATCCTCCCCGGATATTCGGTGCAGCGCCTCCAGTGCGGTCAATATCTCATTCTTCTCACCCTCTGCCGTGGCTGCCGCCCCATCTTTATAAGAAGAGATTCCTTCCGCAATGTCCTTCCGCCATTCCACTACCACATTCAGTATACTTGCTGCCCGGATTCCCCGCAGGGAACTCACCGCAAACACAGCGGCAGTCTCCATGTCAGAGGCCAGAATCCCCTTTCCGGAATAAAATGCATCAAGCTCCGGCTTTTTCCTCAGATACAGCGCGTCGTGACACCTCGTTGCTCCGACAATATATGGCGCATTCAGATCCTTTGCAGCCACCTCACAGCATTGAAGCAGGGAACCATCGCAGTGCGCATAACAGATCGACTCATCCGCTATACCGTTTGTGCCGGAACCCTGCTGCGCAAATGCATCCGTTTGCAGCATCATATTCTTCCGTGTAAGCGAACCCTGCTGCGAAGACAGCGTTTTTTTCATATAATCCGGACTCGCATAACGGAAATAGTCAAGATACGTCTGGCTCGTCCCATCATCACATACCGCCCGGTCACACAGGACGAGCTGTCCCAGTGACAATCCCTTCTGGAGCGCACCGCAGCTTCCAATACGGATCACGTTTTTTATGCCGATATCCGCCAGCTCTTCTATACAGATAGCAGCAGACGGCCCACCCATTCCGGTGGAGATCGCCAGAATCCGGGAGTCCTTATACATCCCTGTAATACTCTTGTACTCCCGGTTAAAAGCCTCCCGGCGCACATCCGTAAGGAATTCCGCTATACTGTCCACTCTGGCCGGATCGCCGGGAAGAATGGCTGACACAGCTCCGATCCCGGAATCTAATTGAATATGAGGCATTTTATCCATGACATTTCCTCCTGGTTTCATATAAATACTTTCCTGATTTCGTATAAATACTTTCCTGGTTTCCTATAAATACATTCCTGATTTCCTATAAATACTTTCCTGACTTACCATAAACTCTTTCCAGACCTGCTTTCCCGTCTTACTTTGTCTGCATTTCTGATTATTTCTGTCCATCCAGCCGTATGCCTGCCAGCGCCGCTGCGAATGCGTTATTCACCGGTTCGGCAGCTTCCTTCTGCTGCTTCTTCATATACGCCGCAACATCCCGTTTTGTCACTCCAGCTCCTTCTTTTTTCCTGCGCTCCTTAAATTTTTCAAGCCGCTCCCTGTAGCCGCAAACACAGAAAAATGTGGCATCCGCACCGTTTCCCGACATTTCCATCTTCTTGTGGCATACCGGGCAGCGGGCATTCGACGTCCGTGAAACTGTCTCACGGTATCCGCAGTTCCGATCCTGACAGACCAGAAGCTTTGCATTCTTACCGTTGACAGCCAACAGCCGCTTTCCACAGTTCGGACATTTCTTATTCGTCATATTCTCATGGCGGTACGTCCCCTCCTGTGTCTGAATCTCCCGCAGCAGCTCCAGTGTATAGCTGCGGATCTCTCCCATGAACTTATCCCGTCTGATATCACCGGAAGCGATCCGCGCCAGCTTCATCTCCCAGTCCGCCGTCATTTCCGGCCTTTTCAGATCCTCCGGCACAAGTGACAGAAGCTGTCTGCCCTTCGCTGTCAGATATATCTCCTGTCCCCTTTTTTCCATCAGAAAGCTTCCAAAAAGCATGTCAATGATATCCGCTCTTGTCGCCACCGTCCCGAGGCCGCCGGTCTCGGTCAGCGTCTTTGCCCTGCTTTTGTCTCCGCTCTCCATATACCGCACCGGATTTTCCATTGCCGAGAGAAGCGTTGCCTCCTGAAAACGCGCCGGGGGCTTCGTCTTTCCTTCTTTACAGGTCACTGATCTTACGGAAACCTTCTGCCCCTGGGATACAACAGGAAGTATCTGTTCCCGCAGATCCTCCTCCTGATTCTCGTCCTCCTCGCTGATCTCACCGTAAGCGTCTTTCCAGCCGGAGGCAATCACGGTTTTGCCCCGGGCAGCCATCTGGATCTTCTTACCCTCACACTCTGCCGTCAGCACCGTCTCCTCATATTCAAACGGCGGATACAGTACGGCAAAGAAACGCCGCACCACGAGGTCATAGATCCGCCGCTCATCAACCGTCATGTGGGACAGCTCCGGAACCTCCTCCGTCGGAATAATTGCATGGTGATCCGACACCTTTACATCGTTCACAAAGGACTGCTTGCCTGCGAAATTTTTGTTTTTCACCTTTGCCGCGATCGCCTTGTACGGGCCGACCGCGCAGGAATCGATCCGCTCCCGCAGCGTTGGAACGATATCTGATGTCAGATACCGGGAATCTGTTCTAGGGTATGTCAGGACCTTGTGGTTTTCATACAGCCGCTGCATGATGTTCAGCGTCTCTTTTGCTGAATACCCGAAACGCCTGCTGCCGTCACGCTGCAGCTCTGTCAGGTCGTAAAGCAGCGGCGCATACGTTTTCTTCTTTTTCTTTTCTACTTTCGTAATCGTCAGTGTCCCGCTTAGAAGCGCCTGTTTCACATCATCCGCACGTTCCTTCGAAAACGTACGGTAACTTCCGGAAGCAGAATCGCGCCACTGAAAACGGAGCGCTGAAACGCTCCCTGCCCCCGTTGCGGCCCTGCCCTGCTCCACTATATGTCCATTTCCGGAAGGTAATCCCCGGCACTCCGCCGTTATCGTATAGTACGTCTGCGGCTGAAACTTCCGAATCTCTTCCTCTCGCTTCGCGATCATTGCCAGCGTCGGTGTCTGCACCCGGCCGCAGGAAAGCTGTGCATTATATTTGCAGGTCAGCGCCCTCGTCGCATTAATGCCCACCAGCCAGTCCGCCTCCGCCCGGGAAACCGCCGCCCGGAACAGATTTTCATATTGCTTTGCATCCTTCAGATTTGCAAAGCCCTCCCGGATCGCCTTGTCCGTCACTGAAGATATCCACAGCCTCCGGCACGGCTTACGGCAGCCTGCCTTCTGCAGTATCCAGCGGGCGACCAGCTCGCCCTCCCGTCCTGCGTCCGTGGCGATCACGACATCCTTTACATCATTTCTTCCCAGAAGCGTCTGCACCTTCCGGTACTGCTTTGAAGTCTGCCCGATCACCACTGTCATCAGCTTTTCCGGCATGATCGGCAGATCCTCCGCTTTCCACTCCTTATATTTTTTATCATACCCCTCCGGATCCTGCAGCTCCACGAGGTGTCCCAGTCCCCAGGTAACTACGTACTGCCTGCCTTCTATATATCCGTCTGATTTCTGCTGGCACCCAAGCACCCGGGCAATATCCTGTCTCTTATACACATCTGACGCTGCCGACGACTTAATAGGTGTA
>CAMTFT010000154.1 GCA_947071365.1 uncultured bacterium
AGATGTAGCTCCGTCTCGTGGGCTCGGAGATGTGTATAAGAGACAGCTGTTTCTTCTCCCAACGCCTTTACCGCCGTCCTCTCTCATGTGCCGGGGACGTATCAGACAGTCTGGCCCGAAGCCGATCAGGTCTTCCCGGCCTGCCAGATGCAGCGCCTCCGCTATCATGTCATAATTTTCCGGCTTCCGGTACTGTATCAATGCCCGCTGCAGTGCTTTGCGGTGGGGATTTTTTTCAACGTATACCGCCTCCATGGTACGCGGGTCCAGCCCCGTATAATACATGCAGGTGGAGATCGTGGAAGGCGTCGGGTAGAAATCCTGCACCTGCTCCGGCATATAGCCCAGCTCCCGCAGATAACATGCCAGCTCCACAGCCTCCTTCATGGAGCATCCCGGATGGGAAGACATCAGATACGGGACAAGGAACTGGTTCATGCCGCAGGAATCGTTCATTTCCTTATATTTTTCCGTAAACTTCTGATACACGCTGTGCTCCGGTTTTCCCATCATCTGCAGGACACGGTTTGCCACATGTTCCGGCGCCACCTTAAGCTGTCCGCTGATGTGGTATTTCACCAGCTCCCGGAAAAAGGTATCGGATCTGTCTGCCAGCAGGTAATCGAATCGGATCCCTGACCGGATAAATACTTTTTTCACCTTCGGCACACGCCGCAGCTTCCGCAGCAGCTCCACGTAATCACTGTGGTCTACCCGGAGGTTTTTGCAGGGAGTCGGAAACAGGCACTGACGGTTCTTGCAGACACCCTTTGTAAGCTGTTTTTCACAGGAAGGCTGCCGGAAGTTTGCCGTCGGTCCGCCCACATCGTGAATATATCCCTTGAAGCCCGGATCTTTCGTCATCTCTACGGCTTCCCGCAGGATGGAATCATGGCTTCGCACCTGAATGATGCGCCCCTGATGGAACGTGAGGGCGCAGAAATTGCAGCCGCCAAAACATCCCCGGTTGCTGACGAGGCTGAACTGAACCTCCGAGATAGCGGGGATCCCGCCCGCGGCCTCATACATCGGATGATACGTCCTGCAGTACGGCAGGTCATAGATGTCATCCATCTCCTGCATCGTAAGCGGCTTTGCCGGGGGATTCTGCACCACGTAGACTGTCCCATATGGTTCCACAAGACGCTTGCCCGCAAAGGGATCTGTGTTGCAGTACTGTGTGTAAAAGCTTTCGGCATATTTGCGTTTATCCGCCAGAAGCTCCTGGTAATCCGGCAGCAGGATGTAATCGTACACATCCTCCAGACGCTTCGTTTTGTAGCATGTCCCGTCCACGAACGTGATATCGGAGACAGCCATGCCGGAAGCAAGCGCATCTGCGATCTCCACGATGGAGCGCTCCCCCATTCCGTAGGAGATCAGATTCGCACCGCTGTCCATGAGCACGGAACGTTTCAATGAATCCGACCAGTAATCATAATGCGCCAGCCGCCGCAGGCTGGCCTCAATGCCGCCCACTATGATGGGAACGTCCTTATACGCCTGCCGGATCAGATTGCAGTAGACGACTGCGGCGTAATCCGGCCTTTTTCCCATCTCGCCTCCCGGCGTATACGAATCCCTCTTCCGCCTCTTTTTGGAAACGGAATAATGGTTCACCATGGAATCCATATTTCCGGCAGTCACAAGAAAACCGAGACGCGGACGGCCAAGTACTTTGACATTTTCCGGATCCCTCCAGTCCGGCTGCGGTATAATACCCACCGTATATCCATGATCTTCCAGCACTCTGCTGATGATCGCATGACCGAAAGAGGGATGATCCACGTACGCATCCCCTGTCACATACACAAAATCAAGCTGTTCTATTTTCCGTTCCTTTAACTCCTGCGCCGTAACCGGCAGGAATTTTCCATTCATGCGCACACCTCCCGCGCCTTTCCTGTCGTTGTATGTTCAGGAAAGCACCTCATACGTACCACTCAAGACCTCATCGTACGATCTGATATAATAATCCGCCAGACGACGGATCTCCTGCTGCTGATCCATGGAATGATCGTCCTCCACGGCACACACCTGCATCCCTGCGCTGCGTCCCGCCCGGATTCCCATGGGGACATCCTCAAATACGAGGCAGCTCTCCGGCTCAACGCCAAGAGAGGCGGCCGCGCTCAGATACACATCCGGCGCAGGCTTTCCCCGGGGTACGTCACAGGAGATCGTAATACAGTCAAACATCCCCTGCATGCCGTTTGATTTAAGGCACGCTCCAATCAGCTCCCGGCTGTTGCTGCTGGCAATTCCCGTTTTTATGCCATGGCTGCGGATGTACCGCAGGAATGAATACGCTCCCGGCTTTGGCCGTACCTCTTTCGCGTACTTTTCGTATGCCATACGGTTCCATTCATTCTTGATCTGTTCGATCGAATCGGGAAGGCCGAAGCGTTCCTTAAAATACATGGCCGTCTCCGTAAAGCCCATTCCCTCGATCTCTGTCTGCAAAGTCAGGGGCAGCTCATGTCCATACCGCCCCAGGTATTCAATATCAATATCCGCCCACAGCCACATGGAATCCATCAATGTGCCGTCCAGGTCGAAAATAACTGCCTTCTTTTTCCTTAGCATTCCTGCAATCCTTCTCTTAATCTCTGTTTTTCTTCCGCTGTCAGCTCCCGCCACGTTCCCGGGGCAAGCTTCTCATCCAGGGAGATCTCTGCCATGGAGATCCGTTTCAGATAGATGACGGTGCATCCTCTGGCAGCAAACATGCGCTTCACCTGATGGAATTTGCCCTCGCATATCGTGACCTCCGCCTCTGAGACCGGACTCATGACGCAGCTCTGCTTATTCGTACCGGAGGATAGCTGCCCGCCATCCCGGCATACATCATCCACCGTTTTCCCACTGTCCGGCCCTGCGCCACCTGACTTCATGGTACACAGTATCGTAAGCCTGGCCGGAAGCGTCCTCCTTTTTTCTCCGATATCAATGCCTTCCGCGAAGGCACGGACATCCTCATCGGACAGCTCCCCTTCCACCCGGACAAAATATGTCTTCTCCGCGTGATGCTTCGGTGAAAGCAGACGATGTGCCAGATCTCCGTCATTTATCAGGAGAAGCAGCCCCTCCGTATCGATATCCAGCCGCCCTACGGGAAACAGCTCGTCCTTACGATCATACTCAATATAATCCATGACGGTCTTCTGACGGCGGTCTTCTGTAGCCGTGATACAGCCCTGGGGCTTATGAAACATCAGCGCGACGAATTTCTCGTACCTAAGCTGGCGGCCCTGATACGTGACCGTGTCGCTTTCCGGGTCTATCTTCTGTTCCGGCTTTTTTACAGTTACGTTATTTACCGCCACAGCTCCCGTTTTCAGTATTTTCTTTACTTCACTTCTCGTACCGACGCCTGTAAGCGCCAGAAACTTATCCAAACGCATCGTGCTCATCTATTGCAGTCTCCATCCGGGATAATATTTATTCTTGATGGCATCCTTCATAAATTTCCCCCATCCCAGGGAAAATCCGTCCACACAGATCAGTGTCCATCCCTTAATGCCCCGGCTCATACGCTTCACCTGCTTTTCCAGAGAAGCATTTTCCTCTGATGTCAGCTCCACAGTCTCTCCCTTCAGATAACGGACCGTTCTTCCATCCGATGATGAAAGGTTCAAAACGCATGGAAACGACGCATAATTCAGCAGCATCGCCAGCGATTGCGACGGCTCGAACCGCTCCTGCTTTAACGTTCCCAGCCAGATGCCAGTCCGGAGATAGCGAAGACGCTTCGGCAGATGGTACGGTGGCAGCAGAAGGCATTGCTCTCCAATCTGCTCATATACGGTATTTTCCCAGAGCTGTTTCGGAAGCACCGAAAGGAACTCCATGACCTGCTCCGGGATCTTTCTGTGGTTTTTCTGTATTTCCGATATACTATACGGTGTCAGTGATGGCGCGGTGCACTTCTTCGCCTTTGTCTGTTGCATCGGCTCTGACGGCACGGTGCACTTCCTCACTTCTGCCTGTTGCATCTGTCCTGAGGGCGCGGTGTACTTCTTCGTCTCTGTCTGCCGCGCCGCGCCGCTTTGCCGCATCACGTCTTCGCGACAATCGGTTTCGTCGCCTTTCTTCAGCAGCGCAAAGAAGTGTCCCTCTCCCTCTACGCGGTGCGGCCAGATGCGGATACATTTTTCACACGGAGCCGCCCCCGCCGCAAAGCCCTCCGCCATATCCGGCTGTACGAAGGAAAGCTCGGGATAACGGTTTACAATATATGCGATAACCTCCTCATCCTCCTCCCGGGAGAAGGTGCACGTAGAGTACGCCAGCATTCCGCCGGGCTTTAGCATCTGCACCGCGCAGTCAAGTATCTCTTTCTGGATGGGAGCGTAATACTCCGGCCCGCGTTCCTTCCAGGAGTCGATCAGGCCGCCGTCCTTCCGGAACATGCCTTCACCGGAGCAGGGCGCATCCACCAATATCTTATCAAAACAGCAGCCGAACTGCTCCAGAAGCTTCTCCGGCGTCTCTCCGGTGATGCAGCAGTTCGGTACGCCCCATACGGCAAGATTCTTTACGAGAGCCTTCGCCCTGCTGGCACTGGCGTCATTCGCCACGAGAAGCCCTCTGCCCTGCAAATGCGAAGAAAGCTCCGTGGCCTTTCCGCCCGGAGCCGCACATAAATCAAGCACTGTATCGCCGGGCTGCACCGGCAGCCGGGAGGCCGGAAGCATTGCGCTGGGCTCCTGGATATAATACAGGCCGGCATAGTAATACGGATGCTTCGTGACGTTCTCCTCCCTGCCGTAATAAAATCCATTGGCTGTCCAGGGAACCGGGGTAAGCGAAAACGGAGCGGAAGAAAGAAATTCCTCCACCGTTATCTTACCCGTATTTACCCGAAGTCCCGCATATCCCTCCGCATCAAAACATGCCAGGAAGGAGTCAAACTCCTCTCCCAGCTCTGCCTTCATCCGATTCAAAAAATCCTGTGGAAGTTTCTGCATATCCTCTCCACCCTTATCTGTCATAAATCCTGTACCTACATCTCTTCCATGGTGAAGGACTGCGCCCGGTAGCCCTCCGCAATGATATCCAGCTCCTTGCTGAAGCGCGTTAGCTGTTCGATATCGTTCAGCTCATAGATCCGGTAAAACTCATCCTGGATCTTGAGTACCTCCCGCTCGTTGGCAAGGCCGTACAGATTCTGAAGATTGTTCAGTATATCCGACACAAGCTTCGTGTGAATCTGAAAGGAATTCTGCGCATCCATGATCTCACTGCGCACCGATGACATCTCATTGTCCAGAGAGATGATCGCATTTGCCGCGTTCATCAGCTTTTCCCGGATATGGTCGGGAATATTCTTCTTGTATTTATACTGCAGAGAATGCTCGATCGTAGACCAGAAATTCATCGCCAGGGTGCGGATCTGGATCTGTCTCTTATACACATCTGACGCTGCCGACGACTTAATAGGTG
>CAMTFT010000155.1 GCA_947071365.1 uncultured bacterium
GATAACTAAAGCTTTTTTCATCAATATACTTCCCTTCGAACAGAATAATTTACCTTATCAATATACCACCTCTTTTTCTAAAAGAAAGTGATTTTTTCTTAATACTTAATGAAGACACGAAATTTTCACAAATCAGATTCCCTGCAGCAGGCTGACACGGTGCTCTCCCAATTGCACCGCGCAGATAAAACAGGGTGCTGTACCAGCACCCTGCAATGTATTTTCGATATTTACTGTACCAATGGATATTTATCTGTGAGAGACTTGACGAGAGCCCTTGCCTTTGTCTCACAATCCGGCTTATTTTTCAGCATCGCAGTGATCGCCTCTGCAATAACATCCATGTCCTCTGTGTTCATGCCCCGGGAGGTAACTGCCGGTGTACCAAGACGGACTCCGCTGGTCACAAACGCAGACTGCGGATCATTCGGGATCGTGTTTTTATTGCAGGTGATGTTCACACTGTCAAGCAGCTTTTCCACTTCCTTGCCAGTTCTTCCAACGCTTGTCAGATCCACCAGCATCAGGTGATTGTCCGTACCGCCGGATACGATCCGGATACCACGGTTCATCAGCCCGCTGCAAAGGGCCTTTGCATTTTTGGCTACATTTTCCTGATATTCCTTATATTCAGGCTGGAGCGCCTCTTTGAAGCATACGGCCTTGGCCGCGATCACATGCATCAGCGGGCCGCCCTGAGTACCCGGGAAAATAGCCTTGTTGAAGTTTGCTTCCTTTGCGAACTCCGCGCTGGAAAGGATCAGACCGCCTCTCGGTCCGCGCAGTGTCTTGTGGGTCGTCGTTGTCGTCACGTGTGCATACGGAATCGGGCTCGGATGAACGCCTGCTGCCACCAAACCTGCGATATGCGCCATATCCACCATCAGATATGCGCCGACCTCGTCTGCGATCTCCCGGAATCTCTTAAAGTCAATAATCCTTGCGTATGCGCTTGCTCCCGCTACGATCAGCTTCGGGTGGCATTCCAGTGCAATCTCACGCACCTTGTCGTAATCAATGAAACCTTCGTCATTCACCCCGTAAGGAACAACGTGGAAATATGCCCCTGACAGGTTTGCCGGGCTTCCGTGAGTCAGATGTCCGCCGTGGGCCAGATTCATGCCCATCACCGTATCGCCCGGCTTCAGAAGCGCAAAGAACACCGCCATGTTCGCCTGTGCGCCGGAATGCGGCTGAACGTTGGCATATGTGCAGCCGAACAGCTTCATCGCCCGCTCTTTCGCAAGCTCTTCCACAACATCGACGCACTCACATCCGCCGTAATATCTCTTTCCCGGATAGCCTTCTGCATACTTATTTGTAAGCGGACTGCCCATCGCTGCCATAACAGCTTTAGACACCCAGTTTTCAGATGCAATCAGTTCAATATGGCTGTTCTGTCTCTCCTGCTCTGCTACGATCGCGTCAGCAATCTCAGGATCCACGCGCCGAACTTCATCAAGTGAATACATAGTTTCATCCTCCTGTTAATCTTTTCTTTTCGTGGCGTATCCCAAACATGATACTTCTGTTCGCCGTAAAAGTCAAGGACTTGTTCGCCGTATTTTTTCAAATGTCCGCACATGGCGTACTTTCAGTTAAAAACCGCCGCACACATTCACAGATCTCAAACAGTACGGCCGGCCATCTTTTCCGGATCGCACAGATCCCTGATCACCTCGCCTGCCAGGATCAGCCCTGCCACCGACGGAACAAATGCGTTGCTTCCCGGCGTCTGGCGGCGCACCATCCTATCTGCCGCAATATTTTTTATATCCGGGCTGCTGTTTTTCTCATCCTCGCCATATACCGCTCCCAGCTCCAGCGGCATCATCGCCTTTTCCTGGGAATACACGACCTTCAAATGAGAAATATTCCTCTTTTTCAGCTCCCGGCGCATTACCTTTTCCAGCGGACAGACCGAAGTCTCATAGATATCCGCCACCTCAAACGCTGTGGGATCTGTCTTGTTGCCCGCCCCCATGGAACTGATGATCCTCGTTCCTGCCCGATCCGCCTGTACGGCCAGCTCCAGCTTGCCGGTCACTGTGTCAATGGCATCCACAATATAATCATATTCTCTAAAATCAAACTGATGCGCCGTATCCGGCATAAAAAACATCCTGTAGCAGTGAACGGCAGCCCGGGGATTGATGTCCAGGATTCGTTCTCTTGCCACATCCACCTTATATCTTCCAACCGTGCTGTGCAGTGCAATGATCTGCCGGTTGATATTCGACACTGCCACTGTATCATTGTCGATCAGATCCAGTGTGCCAACACCGCTCCTTGCCAGTGCCTCCACCACATAACCGCCAACGCCACCAACACCGAACACCGCCACTCTGGATGCGGCAAGCCGCTCCATATTTTCTTTCCCAAAAAGCATCCCGGTTCTTGAAAATTCTTCTATCATCTTTCACTCCTATGATAAGCTTCGCTCTTTTCACCTGCATTTCAGCGTCTCTTCCACATAAGCCAGAAACTTCTGAGCCACCAGCGGAAGCTGCCTGTTCTTGTTCCAGATCAGAACATACGATGCCATCACCGCAGGATTCTTTATTTTTTTGATGCAGATGTTTCTCTTTTCCGGCAGTTTCCCAGCGGCCGCCGGATATATCGCGATCCCGAGTCCCTGTTCTGTCAGCTCATACGCGTTCATCATGTGTGCATTCCTGCACCGCACGATCGGCTCCTTTCCAAACGGCTCGAACCATCCGCTGATCTCCTGCAGCCTCGATTTCCGGGAGGGAATGATCAGATCATACGGTGCCAGCTTTTCCAGATCGACCTCATCCCCCTCCTCCTTTGCCAGCGGATGCTCCGCAGGAATCATCGCGATCCACGGCTCCTTGTATACGTGAAGTGCGTTTACGCCCTCCGCATTATAAGGCTCCATGATGACCGCCAGGTCACACAGATCCTGCATGACACGGTACGTCACGTCATCGGAATTACCATTCCAGAGATTGTACTCCACATGGGGATATTTTTTGTTGAACCCTGCGATCCACTCTGAAAACAGCCTGGGGCCGTGCCCCTCCACCGTAGCCAGATACAGAGTCCCCTGCAATCCCCGGTTCATGCTCCTGATATCCTCAGTGGATTTCTCCACCAGATCAAGCACCTGGATCGCATACTGGCGGAAACGTATTCCTTCCTCCGTAAGCTGCAGCGCGTGGGGCTTTCGGATAAAAAGCTTTGTCCCGAGCTCCTTTTCCAGATCCTGTATCTGTCGGCTGAGCGGCGGCTGCGCAATACAGAGCTTCGCCGCTGCCTGTGTAAAATTCAACTCATTGGCTACCGCAAGAAAATATCGGATGTGTCTTAATTCCATTGTGTCTTTCCTCCTGTGTCTCCACTCCCTCAGCGATAATATCTCCTATCCTTAAAACCGAGACAGTGTCCAGGCCGCCCGGCCTGTTTTATATACCTATTCAGTATATCTGTAAGCGGCAAAAAAATCTACCCTTTTTATCTGTAATGTCTTCACACTGCAACCGGAAGTCCTGTTGTAAAAGAACAGGAGAACTTTTTACTCTAAAAAGAACGCCAGCTCACTCTCTTGTAAAGAATGAGCTGACGCTCTACATAAAGCCGGTGGTAAATTGGTAAAAACCACTTTTCACCTCAATTTTTCATTAATACATCTTTGCCCCAGCCGGAATATGATCGTCCAGCATAAGCAGATGAAGCTTCTCTTCGCCTTCCTCCGTATGAACTGCGGAGATCAGCATACCGCAGGATTCAATGCCCATCATAGGTCTTGGAGGCAGGTTTGTAATCGCAAGAAGTGTCTTGCCAACCAGCTCTTCAGGCTCATAATATGCGTGAATTCCACTTAAAATGGTTCTCTCTGTGCCGGTTCCATCATTTAATGTGAATTTCAGAAGTTTCTTGGACTTCGGAACTGCTTCACATGCCAGAACCTTTACAGCTCTGAAATCACTCCTGGAGAAGGTTTCAAAATCAACTGCATCTTCAAAAAGTGGCTCGATTTCTACCTTGGAGAAATCAATTTTTTCTTCGATTACAGGTGATGCAGCCGCCTCAGCTTTGGCTTCTGCCTTCTTCTCACTCTTATTTCCATCGATGGATTTCATCGTCGGGAAGGCCAGTACATCCCGAATCGCAGCGGAGTCCGTCAACAGCATACACATACGGTCGATACCGAACCCGATACCGCCTGTCGGCGGCATACCGATCTCCAGCGCATTCAGGAAATCCTCATCCGTCGTATTTGCTTCCTCGTCTCCCTGTGCAAGCTGCTCTTCCTGCGCCTTGAAACGCTCTCTCTGGTCGATGGGGTCGTTCAGCTCGGAATAAGCGTTCGCCATCTCCCAGCCGTTCATGAAGAACTCAAAACGCTCTACATACTCCGGATTGTCCGGTTTCTTCTTCGTCAAAGGAGAAATCTCAATCGGATGATCCATCACAAAGGTCGGCTGGAGCAGATGCTCCTCCACGAATTCCTCAAAGAACAGGTTCAGGATATCGCCCTTCTTGTGGCGCGTCTCGAACGCAACGTTATGCTCTTTTGCCACAGCACGGGCTTCCTCCAGCGTATGGATCTCATTGAAATCCACTCCTGAATATTTCTTCACGGCATCCACCATGGTGATCCGCTCGAATGGCTTTCCAAGATCCATTTCGATTCCGTTATACGTGATCTTTGTCGTGCCCAGTACCTCCTGTGCCACATAGCGGTACAGGTTTTCGGTCAGATCCATCATTCCGTTGTAATCCGTATACGCCTGATAAAGCTCCATCAGCGTAAATTCCGGGTTGTGGCGCGTATCCAGTCCCTCATTTCGGAATACACGTCCGATCTCGTAGACGCGCTCCATGCCGCCCACAATCAGGCGCTTCAGGTAAAGCTCCAGAGAGATACGAAGCTTCAGATCCTCATTCAGCGCATTAAAATGCGTCTCGAAGGGACGAGCTGCCGCGCCGCCGGCATTCGATACCAGCATCGGAGTCTCCACTTCCATAAAGCCCTGACCATCCAGATATTTCCGGATACTGCTGATGATTTTGGAACGCTTGATAAACGTATCCTTTACCTCCGGATTCATAATCAGATCCACATAACGCTGACGGTAACGAAGGTCTGTGTTCGTCAGACCGTGGAACTTCTCCGGAAGTATCTGCAGGCTCTTCGACAGAAGTGTCACAGATGAAGCGTGAATAGATATCTCGCCGGTCTTCGTCTTGAACACCTCTCCGGTAATACCGACGATATCACCGATATCCATCTTTTTGAACGCCTTATACGACTCTTCTCCAATGTTGTCTCTTGCCACATACGACTGAATATTTCCCTTAAGGTCCTGAACATTGCAGAAAGAAGCCTTTCCCATCACACGTTTGGACATCATACCTGTCTCTTATACACATCTCCGAGCCCACGAGACGGAGCTACA
>CAMTFT010000156.1 GCA_947071365.1 uncultured bacterium
ATGTAGCTCCGTCTCGTGGGCTCGGAGATGTGTATAAGAGACAGATATTATTGGAGGGCAGACGAGATGAAGAATAGAAGTAAGAAACTGTTATTTATGCTGATGCTGACATGTTCTGTCATGCTGCTTGCTACAGGCTGTGACAAGCTGAAGAAAGCGCCGGAGACGGAGAGCGAGACAGAGAAGGTGACAGAAGCGCCGACAGAGAGCGAGACAGAGAAGGTGACGGAGCCGCCGACAGAGAGTGAGACACAGACAGAGAGCGAGACAGAGACAGAAAGCGAAACGCAGCCGAAGGTGCTGACAGAGGAAGAAGAGAAGGCACAGGAGACGGAGTTTGATACATTCCGTACCGTGTACGCGGCTGACGATATCAACGTCCGTACCGCACCGAGCCAGGACGGAGAGATTTTTGACAGCTTCGACCAGGGCGAGAGCATCATGGTGATCGGTGAAACACCGAACTGGTACGTAGTGGACCTGGAGGAATATGAGGATCACGGATACGTATCAAAGCAGTTCGTATCTGACCAGGAAGTAGCGCCGAAGACGGAATCCGAGCGTGAGGCACTGGCAAACGGCACATCCTCCGCAGGAGGCAGCGGCGAGACATCACCATCTTCCACCGGCAGTTCTTCCGTTGATGCGGAATTCAGTGTGGAGATGTATGCAGAATCCTTCCCGATTCAGGCCACAGCAGGCGCCAACATGCGCCAGACACCGAGTCAGGACGGAGAGATCATCAACACGATCGCTTCCGGCACCAATGTAACAGCAGTAGGCTACACCGACCGCTGGTACAAGATCGACTACAACGGTACGATCGGCTACGTAAACAAGAACCTGTTCGCAGCAGAATAAGCCACGCGACCAAGAGAACACAAAGTAAGAGAAGAGCACATTCCCTGTATAAGGAGCGTGCTCTTTTTTCATAAAGAAAAGCAGAGTCCTCACATAGTACATGCACTCTTCCCACAATGTATATTTCTGTAATCGAACAGTATCGTAAACAGGCAAATCGGATCAGTCATTCCGTAAGGAACATGGTTCCCGACGGTACTTAGCGAGCGTATTTTGCTCGCTTACGTACCGCTTCGTGGAACTGCTAAGCGCAAGCGGTTCCTGTAGGAATGACTGATCCGATTTGCCGTCCTGCATACACACCCACTAGAAATTCTAATTGACACGCCCCCCGAAATGTAGTATAAAGTAAGTGTACTAACACTGATAGTACACTTGTTATAGTGACACCAAAAGGAGGATATATGATTGGAATTGATCTACAGAACAGAAGACCGATCTATGAACAGGTTGTAGAACGCTTCCAGACGCTGATCGTCAGCGGAGTTCTGGAGCCGGACAGCCAGATGCCTTCGGTTCGGGCGCTGGCGATGGAGCTTTCCATCAATCCGAATACGATTCAGAAGGCGTATGCAGCGTTGGAGCAGGAGGGCTACATTTATCCTGTGAAGGGCCGCGGAAATTTTGTGTCAGGCAATGAAGGATTGAAGCAGAAAAAGCAGGACAGTATTTTTCAGTCCCTGAAAGAGCTGGTAGTGAAGGGAAAGGAACTGAAGATACCGTGCGAGGTGTTCATAGAGAAGGCGAAAGAATTTTATCAGGAGGGGGATGTGCAGAAAGTATGATAAGGATTGAAGATGTGACGAAAAATTTCGACGGGATACGGGCACTTGACAGCGTGAATGCACAGATTCATGAGAACAGTATTTTCGGCCTGGTGGGAACGAACGGGGCCGGAAAGAGCACGCTGCTTCGGGTCGCGGCAGGAGTCTTAAAGCCGGAGCAGGGTCAGGTGTTGATAGACGAGATGCCCGTTTGGGAAAATCCCCAGGCAAAGGAGAAGATCTGCTTTATCCCGGATACCGCATGGTTTTTCCCGAACGCGACATCAAATGTGATGAGGGATTATTACAGGGTGGTCTATCCGCAGTTTGATCAGGCGCGGTTTGACGATCTGATCGAAAAGTTTGAGCTGGATCCGCGGCGCAAGTTATCTACGTTTTCAAAGGGAATGAAAAAACAGGTCTCCGTTCTTCTGGGCATCTGCGCGAACACGGAGTATCTGTTCTGTGACGAGACATTTGACGGGCTTGATCCGGTGATGCGCCAGACGGTTAAGAGTTTGTTTGCGTCGGAGCTTCTGAACAGGAAGTTTACGCCGGTGATTGCCTCCCACAGCCTGCGGGAGATCGAGGATATCTGCGACCACGTCGGACTTCTGCACAAAGGCGGGATCCTGTTTGCCCGGGATCTGGACGAGATGAAGCTTGGCATTCACAAGATACAGTGTGTGATTCCGGATACCGTTCTGGAGGAAGAACTGCTCACAGAGCTGGAGGTGCTGCAGCACAGCAAGCGGGGGTCTCTTCTGACGGTGATCGTGCGCGGGGAGTATGAGGAAGTTCAGAGAAAAATTCAGGAGAAGCAGCCGCTGTTTTCCGAGATACTGCCGCTGACTCTCGAAGAAATCTTTATCAGTGAAACGGAGGTGGCCGGATATGACATCAAAAATCTCGTTTTCTAAAGCAGTGCGAAATGAGCTGCATCAGTTGAACTGGATGACGGCAATATGGGCGCTGTTGTTCGGAATGCTGATTCCGTTCCGGGTTCTTCTTGTCATGGCGGTAAATGACTCGCAGGAATATCAGGCGGCGACAGCGTTCGAGGTGTTCTGCGGCCAGGTGGGGCTTGGCCGGGTGGAAAATACCGTGTTTATTTTGGGGGCCGGCGCTATGTGCGCACTCTGTGCTTTTGCTTATCTGCATTCTTCTGTGAAGCTTGATCTGTATCACAGTCTGGCGCTTCGAAGGGAACGGCTGTTTGCAGTGAAATATACCAGCAGCGTACTGACCTTTGTGATCGCTTATCTGGTGTGTCAGGTGCTTGCAGTGCTGATCGGTATATTTTACGGTATCATGACGCCGCGGCTTATGTTTGAGATGGGTATGGCCAGCGTGCAGGGGATCCTCCATTTCCTGTGCAGCTATTCGGCAACGCTGGTGGCGCTTATGCTGACAGGAAAAATGCTGACTACAATATTTGCGGTAGGAGTAATGGGTCTTTATATTCCCTTTGTGTATGTTCTGGGGATGGCGACCAGCGCCGTTTTCTTTGAGACAGGGCTGGTGAGCGGATATTGGGATCTGACGGGGGATGCCGTACTGAAGTGTTCCTCACCCTGGGCATTCTGCGTGTTTCAGCCCCTTCAGGGAGATACGGTCGGTCTTACGGGGTACGTCCGTACAGCAGGAGAGCTTTGCCAGCTTCTGGCGCTGGCGGCCTTGCTGACGGCGCTTGTGCTCCTGCTTTACCGGGTCAGAAGGACAGAGGCTGCGGGAAGTGCGCTGGCCTTTAGAAAGACAGAGGGAATCGTCAAGCTCCTGCTTACCGTGCCCACAGCGCTGGCGGCGGCTTTGTTTGCGAACGAGCTGTTTGATTCTATTATATGGGAGTTTGTCTTTATTGTTCTGTTTGGCGCTTTGACGTGTATGATCATGGAATTTATTTACCGCTGGGATATTCGCCAGGTGCTGCATCAGAAACGGTATATCGCTGTGACGGTGGTACTGGCTGGAATACTGTTTTTCGGTATGCGCTTTGACGTGACAGGCTACAACACATATCTTCCATCGAAGGAGGATGTGGTATCCATGTCGCTTTATGATGGTCATTTTCAGATCCGCTATCCGGAGATAACGGGAAGCAATTCCTACAGCAGCGAATCAGGAAAAAAGCTGTTGGATTATTTTGAGACGGAGGACTTTGAATCGATCTATACGCTGGCGGAAAACGGCGTAGAGCATGTCCGGAATGAGTATGGCGGATATGGGGATGGCGGCGTATACGTTGCAGTGAAATACCGAACGAAGAACGGAAAGGAATCGTATCGGAACTATTGCGTAGAGGAAGAACTGTACCTGAATACGATGGAAGAACTGATGCAAAGAGAGGAATTCCGGGAAAAATACTTCCCGATCCTGGGCTGGGATGATTCGTATATCCGGTCACTGTCAGCGAACGCACATGTATACACGTCAGATATCGGCTGGGGAAAGGACGCGAAAGCATCGGAAGAAAATGGCATGACAGAGCTGGCGGAAGATGATGTGAATACGGAGGAATGGGAAGAAGCTGACTCTTCAGAGACAATCTATATCGATATTCCTGCGCGGGATATGAAAGAGGTAGTGGAAGCGTACCGCAGTGATCTGGCACAGATGACGTGGCGTGATATCTGGGAGTGCAGATGGAGCGGCAATGCGCTGGAGATTCGAAGGGGACAGGTCTCCTGGGATACTGACAACTATCCGCTTTCCGGCAAGTTTGAGAATACATTGAAGGTATTAAAGGGAATCTGGGCAGAAGAATACTAAGAATTAAGGCACTTTCGGTTATCAGGAAGTGCCTTGAAAATTATGTACATAAAGAAGGCTATACAGGTATTTGTGCTTTTAGTGCTTCAAGTTCTGCCAGTAGTTTTTCTCTTTCGGAGATTAATGTTTTATTGTTTTCTTCTAAAGCGTTAACTGTTTCATTTAATGCTGTAATTGTTTGCGAATTTCGCTTGAAATCGTAATAAAAACCTGGGAAATATTTTTGTAAGACTAATGCTTCAATTTGCTTATATGTATCAGAAGTTGGATCTATACGGCCATTTTGCTGATAAAGGATTCGTTTGATACTTACGGTTCGAATATCGTTCAGTTTTAAAATTGAGTCATGTGTGATGAATGTAAATTCGCTGCTTTTCAGCAAGTACATATCACTTTTAGAATTGGGAAAATCCACAGGGTGATATATGTCGGGGTGCTTATGTGGATCATAGGAGAAGATGGGAAGGACATATAACAACTTTTTTTTGATACCGATTACTAATCCTCTGTGTTCATATGACATTTCCGGGATATAGTTTTTTCCAAATTCAAACTGGTAGATTTCGCCTTTCTTTATCTGGCGAAATGAAAAAGGTTTTTTATGGTTATCAGCCCAGCGAAAATCAGACTTGGAAAACCGCTTCAGTTCATCCGTGCTAAAAGAGCCTTCAAGAATGGCATCATTTGTTTTGGATTGCGCTTTTAAGTATTCGTTCAATGCATATGCTCCTTTTATGTAGTGTAAAAAAGGGCATGGCGCTAACCATACCCTGCTCTGGTAAACCAGAGAGACCTCGTCGGTCAAATTATCTTTCTAAGACGGCTTTGTCAGCCAAAAAATAGAGTATACAGTTGCTAACAATAGAAAGCATTCTGTTACACTTTTATTATACACAACTCTCAGAAAAAATCCACGAAAATTTTTAAAAAATTGCATATTCCTTGCTTTTCACAGCTCTTCGTATATAATAAATGCTGTCTCTTATACACATCTGACGCTGCCGACGACTTAATAGGTGT
>CAMTFT010000157.1 GCA_947071365.1 uncultured bacterium
AGTAATCATTCCGGATACAGGCGCGATGTATGCCTGGCCTGTTGCGGTAGATCCGGGAAAGGAAGATATGTCCATGCAGAAGATTTTACATACGCCGGAGGGTGTCAGAGATATTTACAGCAGAGAATGCGAGCAGAAGCTGGCGCTTCAGGAAAAGCTTCATACGGCGATCAAATCCTACGGCTATCACGATATTGAGACGCCGACCTTCGAATATTTCGATGTGTTCAGCAAGGAGATCGGCACGATCCCCTCAAGAGAGCTGTACAAGTTTTTTGACCGGGAGGGAGAGACGCTGGTGCTGCGCCCCGATTTCACCCCTTCGATCGCCAGGGCTGCGGCAAAATATTTTCTCAATGAAAATATGGCGATCCGCCTGACATACCTGGGCAATACGTTCATCAACAATTCAAGCTATCAGGGACGGTTAAAGGAGACGACTCAGATCGGCGGCGAGCTGATCGGGGATGACAGCGCGGACGCTGATGCGGAGGTTATTGCGCTGGTGGTTCAGATGCTCCGTCTGGCCGGCCTTCAGGAATTTCAGATCAGCATTGGCCATGTGGGGTTTTTCCATGCGCTGGCACAGGAAGCCGGGCTGGAGGAAGCAGTCATAGATGAGCTGAAAGAGCTGATCACGAATAAGAATACCTTCGGTGTCCAGAAGCTCTTATCGAGACAGAGCATCAGTGATGAGCTGAAGGAAGCCTTCGCGTCGCTGACGGGCCTGTTCGGCACGGAGGAGGCGATCGAACGGGCAGAGCAGCTCACGAAGAATCCGGCTGCGCTGGCAGCCCTTGACCGCCTCAGCAGCATATGGAATACGCTGAAACTTTACGGCGTGTCAAAATACGTATCCTTCGATCTTGGAATGCTCAGCCGGTATATGTACTACACGGGAATCATTTTCCGGGGCTATACCTTCGGCACCGGGGACGCTGTGATAAAGGGCGGACGGTATGACGGACTGCTGGGACATTTCGGAAAGGACGCTCCGGCTGTGGGATTTGTGGCGGTTATCGACCAGCTTTTAAGCGCGCTGTCGAGACAGAATGTGACCCAGAAAATAGAGGGAAGCCACTGCATGATCATCTATGAGAGCGGAAAGCAGGCTGAGGCGATCGAGAAGGCATCAGAGCTTCGCGGCAAAGGCATTGATGTGGAGCTGGTGCGCATCACACCGCAGCGCATGCGGGAGGACTGCCGGAATTACGCGAGGGCAGTGTCCTGCACGCTTGTTGTTGAATTATAAGGAGTCTGGAATACCATGAAAAATGAAGAGAGATATCTGACATTTGCCCTGACAAAGGGGCGGCTTGCGAAAAAGACGATGGAGCTGTTCGAGCAGATTGGGATCTCCTGCGAGGAGATGAAGGACCCGGACTCCCGCAGGCTGATTTTTGTAAATGAAGACCTTAAGCTCAGGTTTTTCCTGGCCAAGGGGCCGGATGTGCCCACGTATGTGGAATACGGCGCGGCGGATATCGGGATCGTCGGCCGGGATACGATACAGGAGGAAGGGCGCAAGGTGTATGAGGTGCTGGATCTGGGCTTTGGAAAGTGCCGCATGTGTGTCTGCGGCCCGGAATCCGCCAGAGAAAAGCTGAACGGTCAGGAGCTGATACGTGTCGCAACGAAATATCCGCATATCGCAAAGGATTATTTCTATAATCAGAAGAATCAGACGGTGGAGATCATTAAACTGAACGGCTCCATCGAGCTGGCTCCCATCGTGGGACTTTCAGAGGTCATCGTTGATATCGTGGAGACAGGCTCCACGCTGCGGGAGAACGGGCTTGTGGTGCTCGAGGAGGTCTGCCCGCTGTCTGCCAGAGTCGTGGTGAACCCGGTGAGCATGCGGATGGAAAATGAGAGAATCACGAAACTTCTGTCGAGACTGAACCAGGTACTTTTGTGAGCGGCTGATATCCCGGACAGATATTTTTGTAAATGAGTAATATTCCGGGCAAGTACTTTAGCGCGAAACTGATATATTGGATAAGAGGAGTAGGAAAATGCAGATCGTAAGGTTAACGAATGAGACGAAGAAGAATATTCTGGAGCAGCTTTTGAAACGAAGCCCTTCCAGCTACCAGGGCTTTGAAGAGCGGGTAAATGAGATCATACGGAATGTAATGGAAAAAGGCGACGAGGCCGTCTTTGCATATACGAAGCAGTTTGATGGCGTATCGGTAACACCGCAGAACATCCGGATCACGGATGCGGAGATCGAAGAGGCGTACGGGCAGGTAGACAAGAATCTTCTGGAGGTCATCCGCAGATCCCTTGTCAATATCCGCAGCTACCATGAAAAACAGAAGCGTTACAGTTGGTTCGACAGCACGGAAAACGGCACGATGCTGGGACAGAAGATCACACCGCTGGCTACGGTGGGCGTGTACGTGCCAGGCGGAAAGGCGGTATACCCTTCCTCTGTACTGATGAATGTTGTGCCGGCAAAGGTGGCAGGAGTGGATCGCGTCGTGATGACGACCCCTCCCGGCAGGGATGGCAAAATTCCAGCTTCTACGCTGGTGGCAGCCCATGAGGCGGGTGTCGATGAGATCTATAAGGTGGGCGGCGCTCAGGCAATTGCGGCTCTTGCGTTTGGAACAGAGAGTATCCCGAAGGCGGATAAGGTGACTGGCCCTGGAAATATTTACGTGGCTCTGGCAAAAAAGGCGGTCTACGGCCATGTCAGCATTGATTCCGTTGCCGGGCCGAGTGAGATCCTTGTGCTGGCGGATGAAACTGCCAACCCGCGGTATGTGGCAGCAGACCTGCTTTCCCAGGCGGAGCATGACGAGATGGCCTCAGCCATTCTGGTGACGACCAGCGAAGAGCTGGCAAAGGCTGTTTCCGCGGAGATCGACGGCTTTTTGAAAACGCTTTCCAGGGCAGAGATCATTCAGAAGTCCCTGGATCAGTACGGCTTTATCCTGCTGGCAGACAGCATGGCAGACGGAATCGACGCAGTGAATGCCATCGCTTCTGAGCATCTGGAGATCGTGACAAAAGATGCCTTCCAGGTGATGACGAAGATCAGAAATGCCGGAGCCATCTTCATCGGTGAATACAGCAGCGAGCCACTGGGAGATTATTTTGCGGGGCCGAACCACATTCTTCCGACGAACGGGACGGCAAAATTCTTCTCACCGCTGTCTGTGGATGATTTCGTCAAAAAGTCAAGTATCGTGTATTATTCCAGAGAGGCGCTGGAGCCGATACATGAGGATATTATTGCATTTGCGGAGGCAGAGCAGCTTACGGCGCACGCAAATTCCATCAGGGTGCGATTCGAGGAGAAATAACTTAAATTCCATCAGGGTGCGTTTCGAAGAGAAATAATTTAATTTCAATCAGAGTGCATTTGGAAGAGAAATAATGCGGAAGGAATGGAAAACATGAACAGAGTTGCAGAGGTTTGCAGGAACACAAAGGAAACGCAGATCCGTGTACGGCTGAATCTGGACGGGACGGGGCAGTACAGTGTGAACACCGGTGTCGGCTTTTTTGACCATATGCTGGAGGGTTTTGCCCGTCATGGGCTGTTTGACCTGGAGGTGACGGTGCAGGGAGACCTGCATGTGGACTGCCACCATACGATAGAGGATACGGGGATCGTGCTGGGACAGGCGATCCGGGAAGCCGTGGGAGACAAGAAGGGAATCCGCAGGTACGGCAGCAGGATTCTGCCCATGGATGAGGTGCTGGTGATCTGCGCGTTGGATCTGGGCGGCCGTCCGTATTACCGCTCTGACGTAGAGTTCCCCACAGAAAAGATCGGTGCAATGGATACGGAAATGGTGCGGGAATTTTTCTATGCGGTCTCTTATTCCGCCGCAATGAACCTGCATTTTAAGATGCTGGAGAGCGGCAACAGCCATCACATGGCGGAGGGCATGTTCAAAGCCTTCGCAAAGGCGCTGGATGAGGCCGTAAGCTTCGATGAAAGAATCACCGATGTCCTCTCCACGAAGGGGACGATTTGAGGAGGCACGATATGAAACAGAAAGAATTGCTGATACCGCTTTATCTGAAAAACGGCAAAGCCGTCTGTGGACTGAAAAATCAGACGGTATATGAGGACGGGGATGCACTTCGTCTGGCAGCAGCGTACGACAACGCGGGGGCGGATGCGCTTCTCGTATTCGATTTGTCTTCGGGCGATGCGGAGCACGATGCTTCTATCGGGCTGATAAAGCGAATTGCGCAGGCCGTGGACGTGCCGCTGTACGGAGGCGGCAATATTCGCCGGATGGAGGATGTCAAGAAGCTGATCTACGCCGGATGCCGCAAAGTATTTCTGAATTTTTCAAAAGAGGAAAATGTGGAACTTGCCCATGAGGTATCGGGCCGTTTCGGGGCGGAGAAGATACTGGCCTGCGTTGGTACCAGAGATGAGCTTGCTGCTGCATGCGCCCATGATGAGCTGCTTGGCGGGATGGTGCTGCTGGATAAAGAGCTTGCCATACTAGGGAAAAAGGAATGCGCATCAGGACGGGAAGCAGATGATCCATCATCCTCACTTTACTGCATGACGGATTCCTTTGACGTACCGCAATCGTATGAGCTTTTGAATACCGTCGGAATTTCAGGGATCTGTGCATCAGAATTCATGGCTTCGGAATATAATATTATGGAAGCAAAGCACAGCCTTCTGGAAAAGGGAATTCCGGTCAATACGTATGAAGCCTCCCTTTCCTGGGAAGAGATTAAGACGAACAGTGACAACATGCTTCCTGTGGTGGTGCAGGATTACAAGACTCAGGAAGTGCTGATGGTGGCGTATATGAATCAGGAAGCCTTCGATATGACAGTGCGCACCGGGCGGATGACGTACTGGAGCCGCAGCAGGAATGAGCTCTGGGTAAAGGGACTGACCTCCGGGCATTTTCAGTATGTGAAGGAGCTGCGCATCGACTGTGACAATGATACGCTTCTGGCGAAGGTGTCCCAGGTGGGGGCTGCCTGCCATACGGGCAACAGGAGCTGCTTCTACCGCACCATCATGAAGAAGGAGTACGACGAAACGAATCCGCTGAAGGTATTTGAGGATGTGTTCCATGTGATCTTGGACCGGAAGGAGCATCCGAAGGAAGGCTCCTATACGAATTACCTTTTCGACAAGGGAATCGACAAGATCCTGAAAAAGGTGGGCGAAGAGGCCACGGAGATCGTGATCGCGGCAAAAAACCCGGATCCGGAGGAGATCAAGTACGAGATCTCTGATTTTCTGTATCACATCATGGTGCTGATGGCGCAGCGCGGCGTATCCTGGGAAGATATTACAAAGGAGCTGGCACGCAGGTAAAGAATGGTGTATACCTGTCTCTTATACACATCTGACGCTGCCGACGACTTAATAGGTGTA
>CAMTFT010000158.1 GCA_947071365.1 uncultured bacterium
CTACACCTATTAAGTCGTCGGCAGCGTCAGATGTGTATAAGAGACAGCCTTCAGAATGTCGGTCTGTACCGGGCGCTCCTTCTTGCGCTGTGTGTGATGGCGCTGATGGCGGCCGGGGGAGCGGGATTCTGGCTCTTCACGAAGTGTTGGAGCTGCGTGAGCTTATATTTGCAAAAGAAAGTGCGCCATAAAACGGCGGCATATTTTGTCTTGTACACGCTGGGATTTGCTTTTATCCTGTTTCTGGCCCTTTTTGACTTTTTCCTGCGCGGAAAATCGTTTATCAACCGGGGGGACGGCGTCCTGCAGTATTTTCCCCGCATTGTTTATTTTGGCCGTTATGTCAGAGAACTGGTGACCGGCCTTCTTAACGGCAGCTTTCAGTTTCCGATGTACGATTTTACGATAGGACTTGGCACTGAGGTATTCTACAGCCTGGAGCCACTGTATTTTCTGTATGCCTTCTTTAAGGAAGAACATCTGGAATTTGCATACGGTCTGGTAACGGTACTACGTTTATACTTGAGCGGTATTTCATTCTCTGTTCTGTGTTTTTATTTTAAAAAGAACTGTTTTTCCACGTTTCTGGGAAGCATTGTTTATATGGTATGCTGCTTTACGCTGCATGGTGGCATAAAACATCCGATGTTTGCGATTCCGATGATCCTTTTGCCGCTGCTGATCCTGTCGGTTGAGGAAATCCTGCGTCGCAGACGCTGGTATTTGTGCACGATTTTTGTGGCAATATCGCTTTTTTCCAATTACTATTTTCTGTATATGAACACGATCGCCATGGGCGTTTACTTTCTGGTACGCTTTTTCTGCCAGAAGGACAGGAGCAGACGGACGCTTAAAAATTTCCTTGCCAGGGGGCTGGTACTGAGTGGAAGCTATCTCTGGGGTGTGGCGATGGCGTGTATTATATTGGTGGCCAACTTCGGCAGCTATCTTGGCTCCGGTCGCGGAGCGGCCTCTTATTTTAAGGCAGCAAGCCTGTTTTTTTACCGCGCGGAATGGCTGGTATCCTGTTTCCTTACTTTCCTGACAACAGCTAATTCGCCGGGCGAGGGACTGCGTCTGGGATTTTTGCCAATCGCGATGCTGGCGCTGGTTTTTCTGTTTCTGCGCAAAGGACGGCGGGATCAAAAAGCTTTTTTTGTCATTGTGATGCTGTTTGCCGCTTTTCCTGTATTTGCCTTTATTTTCAGCGGCTTCAGTGGGATCGTCAACCGCTGGTGCTATATGATCGCTCTGGTGTCGGCCTTTGCGGTGGCGGAGTGTTATCCAGATATGCTTTCACTGAAAAAATCAGAAAAACGTGTTTTTGCTGCAGTGATTGCCGTATACGGTATTCTGGCGTTTTTTGGGGAATATAAAAGGACAAAATACGTGCAGGTGGCATTCGTCCTGCTGGTAGTTACATTTGTGCTGCTGCTTGTGATTCAGGAGAAGAATCAGAAGCTTACCGGTGTAGTAAAGCAGAGCCTGATGTTCTGTCTGACGGCGGGGATCGTGCTGTGGCAGGGATTTTCCATATATGAGCTGGATGGGATGATCAACGAGTATATGGCTCCGGGAAAAGCCTGGGAGACAGAGATGAATACGCCGATCCGTGCGGTGCAGGAGCTTGGAGACGACAGCTTTTATCGCAGTGCGACTTCCGAGCTGAATTATTATTCAAGCAATACGGCATCCATGCTGGGCTACAACAGCAATACGATAGTGAACAGCACATACAATGGTTATCTGAAAGATTATCTGGGTGAGATGGGGGCTACGAGCTACAGTCTGATCTGGATGAAGGGCATGAACAGCCGTACGTTTCTGGACAGCCTTGCAGCAGTGAAGTATTACGCGTCCTTCGGTACGCCGGGAGTATGTCTGCCTTACGGTTATTCGGAAGTGCTGAAAACAGAATTGGAAGGCAGAGAAACAATCGTCAGTGAAAATAAATACGCTTTGCCGCTCGGCTATACGTATGACGGGGTGATCTCCAGCGAAGAGTTGGAACAGTATCCGGTTGTGGAGCGTCAGGAAGTGATGATGCAAAGGCTGGTACTGCAGGGGGATGCCCTGCATGAAACGGAGGAAGAACAGCCGGTTGTTACCTCTCAGAAAATCGAGTTGCTGGATGTGGAGGAAGACGGTGCGCATCTGGAGCAGAATGCCCTTGTGGCAGGCAGCGGCGAGACGCTCGAAGCGGAGTTGAAGGGTAAGGAAAAGAACAGCTATAAAATAACGCTGCATTTTGAATCGCTTCCGGATTCGGAAACGTATGTGGTTCTTCATAACGCATTTCTCAAAGGCGATATGTCAGAGACTCCGATCAAGCTGACGTTTCGAACGGAAGGCAGCAAATTCTCCTACAAGTTCGAAGCGGATGATTATATTTACGGGACCGGCCAGGACGATTACATCTTCAACCTTGGCTATCATGAGGAGCCGATCACGTCCTGCACGATTACGATGAAACGTTCCGGCCGGATCGAGCTGGAGGATTTTGGCGTATACTGTCAGCCGATGGAAAACATGGAGCAGTATACGGAGACGCTTACGGAGGACGTGTTGGAGAATGTACAGTTCGCGCCGAACGAGGTATCAGGGAGCATTTCACTGGAGGAAGAGAAATACCTGGCGCTGAGTATTCCGTATCAGAATGGTTGGAAAGCCTTTGTGGACGGAGAAGAGGCGCAGCTTTACCGTGCAAATTACACATACATGGCGCTGAGACTGGAGCCGGGTGAACATACGATTTGTCTGACTTATGAAATTCCGGGTTTGAAGTATGCCTTAGTGATTATGCCGGGTTCGGTGGTACTGTTTATTATAGTATGTACTGCCTCATGGCTGATAAAGAGAAAAAAGAGAAAAATACAGCTTTAGGGCATTGGTGGAGGAACAGACTGTGAAGTATTCAATCATCATTCCGTGCTACAGGTCATCAAAGACGATCCGCAAAGTAGTGGAGATGACTATGCAGGAGTTGGAACGGTTAAACAAGAAGGAGTATGAATTCGTCCTGGTGGACGACTGCTCGCCGGACGGCGGGGAGACGATGGCCGCACTTATGGGGCTTGTCAGGGATTACTCCTGTGTGAAGGTAGTGGAGCTGGCAAAGAATGCGGGACAGCATAATGCCGTGATGGCGGGACTGAACCACGCTGACGGGGATGCCTTTATCGCGATGGATGACGATATGCAGACGCATCCGTCCCAGTTGCAGTATCTCATGGAGGAATTCGATAAGGGGTACGATATCGTGTATGGATACTATCCCGACAAAAAGCACAGCAGCTTCCGCAATTTCGGGAGCTACGTGAATTACCTCTCTGTCCGTATCCTGCTGAAAAAACCGAAGGATTTAAAGACCTCCAGCTTCTGGATCATCCGGCGGTTCGTACGGGATTATGCGGTGGAATATAAGAGCGCTTATACACATTTGCAGGGATTGTTTCTGCGGACGACGCGGAATATCAGCTCTGTGCCGATTCAGCATTTTGAGCGGGAAGTGGGAACGTCGAACTATACCTTCAAAAAGCTTTTGGCGCTGTGGTCGAATATTTTTGGATTTTCCATCGTTCCGCTGCAGTTAGCCACGTACGTGGGATGTTTTTTTGCGGCAGCGGGAATTCTCGGAGCGCTGGGCGTCATTATATTGAAGCTTCTGCGGCCCGCTACGTATATCGGCTGGCCCTCCATGATGGTCACGATCTGTTTCTTTTCCGGAATTAATCTGATGTTCATGGGAATGATCGGCCAGTACGTGGGAAGGATCTTTTTGGGAATGAGCAAAAATCCGCAGTTTGTAGTGCGCTGCGTGCATCAGAAAAATATATCAAATGAGGAGCAGGAGTCTCAAAAGGAGGGCGTATGAAGAAACTGATGATCATGGGAGCCGGTATCTACCAGGTTCCGCTTATAAAAAAAGCGAAGGAAATGGGGATTTACACGATCGTAGTCAGCATACCGGGAAATTATCCCGGCTTTGAGATCGCCGATCAGGTATGCTATGAGAATACGGTGGATTATGAGCGAGTACTTGAAGTAGCAAAAAGAGAGAAGATCGACGGCATTGTGACGGCAGGAACGGATGTGGCGGTCATTACGATCGGAAAGGTCTGTGACGAGCTGGGGCTGTCCGGCCTTAGCTGTGAGGCGGCAAGAATCGCATCAAACAAGATCCTCATGAAGCAGAAGTACGAGGAATACGGCGTTCGGACGGCAAGATTCCGGGAGGTGGCTTTTACAGATGATCTGTATGAGAGGACGAAGGGACTGAGCTTCCCGCTGATTTTCAAGGCGACGGATTCCTCCGGAAGCCGCGGCATCATCCGGGTAGATTCGAAGGAAGAATTTGAAGAAGCGAAGGAAATCGTGAGGGCGGCGACCCATAAGGACACGTTTATCATTGAAGAATTTATTGAGGGAGAAGAGTTCGGCGCTCAGGCGTTTGTATATCATGGAGAGGTCAAGTTTATCCTTCCCCACGGCGACTACGTGTTCCAGGGCGATACGGGAGTTCCCATCGGACACTTTGCTCCGTACGATCTGGGGCAGTCTGTGATCGACGATATGAAGGTTCAGCTCACAGGCGCTGTCCGTGCCATGGGGCTTGACAACTGCGCCATCAATGCGGACTTTATTCTGAAAGACAACAAGACGTACGTGCTGGAGCTGGGCGGCAGGTCCGGTGCTACGTGCCTTGCAGAGCTTGTGTCCATCTATTACGGGTACGATTATTACGAAAAGCTGATACTGGCTGCACTGGGAGAAGAGGTGGATTTCCCGCAGGAGCAGGCTGTGCCGAACGCAAGTATGCTGCTGCGCAGCGACAGGGACGGCGTGATCCGTTCCATGGAAAACAAAAATGAGCCGGATGAAAATATCTATCAGGTTCAGTTTGATTACAAAGTGGGAGACGAGGTAAAGAAATTCCACGTCGGGCCGCACCGTATCGGCCACGTCATCACAAAGGGAAAGACGCTGGATGAGGCGGTGGAGAAGTTGCATGAGGCGCTGGATAAGGTGACGATAGTAGTGGAATAAATGTTATACGTAGTGAAGCACCTGCGGACAAATGCTCCCGGATAAATACGAAATTGCTTCGCTTGCAGATTCTAATGGCCTGAAGATACCTGTGCAGCAGACAGGAGCAAACTCAAAAAATTGCCTGATGCAATTTTTTTCGAACAGTGCTCCTTTAATTCCTTCGCCTGGAAGCTCAGGAATTACAGCTGCTCCGGTATCTTCAGGCCATAACCATCTGCTAAGCCTGTCTCTTATACACATCTCCGAGCCCACGAGACGGAGCTACATCT
>CAMTFT010000159.1 GCA_947071365.1 uncultured bacterium
GAGACAGGGTTATAAGTATTTTTGCTCGAGTGTTTTTCAAATTCAAACAATTTCATTTTTGTTATTAATTCCGTTAATAACATAGTTTAGGTGGTGTTCTATTTTGATAACTAAAGACCAGCGTCTTAAAGCTATTTTAGAGATCTTATATCATGATGGCAAAGTACAGGTCAGCGAGCTTGTAACACGTTTCAACGTAGCTGACATGACGATCCGCAGAGATTTTGACTGCCTTGCTTCTCAAGGCAAAATCGTCAGAACACATGGCGGTGCTGTCCTCGCCGAAAATAAAAATACACAGAAAAAAATAACTTTAGAGCCTTCTTACGTAACGCGGGTGGCAGAAAATGCAGCAAGCAAGCATGATATTGCTCAGGTAGCTGTACAATTAATAAAAACGAAGCCGTATGTTTTTCTGGATTCCGGTACCACAACAATTAACATCGTAAAATCAATTTCACAGGACATTGCGTGTACCTTTATTACTAATGGTGTAAATATTGCAATTGAGCTTTTGTCACGACCTTATCCCAATGTGATCATCGTAGGCGGCGAAGTAGATCTGAACACCTGGTCCTCCAGAGGTATCCTGGCAGAAACACAGATCAACAGTTTTCATGCGGATATTGCCTTTCTTGGCTGCAATGCAATATCTCCTGATGGCAGTGTCATGATTGGAAATCTCTCCGAGACAGGTTTAAAGCATAAGATCATGAGTATTTCAAATGAAATCTATCTGTTGGCTGATTCATCCAAATTTGACAGCTACAGCCTTATCTCATATGCCTCCGCTAAAGACTTTAATGGAATCATTACGGACAATGGCCTTCCCGAAGAAATACGGTCCCGAATCAAAGAAGCAGGAGGAAATTTAATTTTTCCGGCTTAGGAAAGAAAAAGAATCGCGTCTTTAGTTTTTATTATCTTACACAGGAGGATAAAAATGGCGATTATAGGAATCGATGTTGGAACAAGCGGCTGCAAGGTATGCGTCTACAACCATCGTGGAGCGATACTCAGTGCAGCTCACAGAAAATACACAGAAAGACGTGGCAACGGTATCCGGGAAATCGAACCGGACATCGTCCGGAAACGGGTTTTCGAGGCGCTAAGCGAAGCCGTTTTTAAATGTAAAGAACCAATTCAGGCTATCTCTATTACCTGTCTCGGTGAATCCCTAGCCTGTCTTGATGAGAATGACTGCATCCTGTGCAGCTCCATGGTGACGGGAGACAATCGGGGACAAGAGGGCGTTGACAAATTATGCCGGGAGCTCGGCGCAGATTACGTTTTCCAGGTTACCGGACTTATGCCAAGCCAACTATACTCCCTCCCAAAGCTTATCTGGTTGCATGACAACACTGACGTCCTCCGGAAAGCAAAAAAAATCTTTTTTTATGAAGACTATATAGGCTATCTGCTTACCGGAGAGCGAAAAGTAAGCTATAGCACTGCTGCTAGAAGTATGGCCCTTGACATCCATAACTTAAAATGGGATGAAAAATTACTGGCGCAAGCCGAACTGACTCCATCGCTTTTTTCTGAGCCTGTAGCATCCGGCACTATCATCGGTTATGTCACATCGGAAGCAGCCGGCAAATGCCATATGTCCGGTAAAATACCTGTAGTTGCAGGTGGCCATGATCAGGCATGCGCTGCGCTTGGCAGCGGTTTTATTGATTCATCCTTTGCAGAGGATTGTATCGGAACATGCGAATGTCTGGCACTGATGCTTCCGGAAAAGTATGACCAAAGCATCCTTCAGAAATTTCAGATGCCATGTATGCTCTATCTCCTTCCAGATTCCTGTTTTACTACTTTGGAGATCACGACCTGCGGCGCATTAATGAACTGGGCAAAGGACGTCCTGTTCAGGGGCACACAGCAAATGTGTATAGAAAAAGGAACAGACTTTTTCAAATACATGGACGAGCGTGTAACAGATAAGCATACCAACATTCTTATGCTTCCTCAATTTGGCTCCTCCGGTCATCCGGATCTAAATTATCACATGTCAGGCTGTATCTCCGGCCTTACCCTGGAGACAACGGAAGAAGATCTGTATCTTGCACTTAAGGAGTCCATGCTTTATCAAATAAAACTGGCATATGAAAGCGCAGCTTCACTTGGGGCCGGTTTCGAAAAGCTTGTTATGACCGGCGGTGCGGCAAATTCCAGCGTTTCAGCACGTTTGCGCGCAGATATTTTCCAGAAACCGGTTTACACATTAGCCAACAATGAAGCCGGAACTCTGGGATGTATGATTCTGGCCGCTGTTGCCATTGGCGAATATCCGGATATCGTTACATGTATTCGCGAAGTAGTTCGCTATGCGCAGGTAACAGAGCCAGCTTCCCACAATTTTACCGAACATGAAGAAAAGTATCTGCAATTTAAAGCTCTGTATGAAAAAATGCACAGTTTTCCATCATAATCAACTATGCATAAAAAGAGCGCCGCTTTGTACCGGACACCCCCGGCAAAACGGCGCTCCTTTTTATGTTTCATAATCTCACATTGCTGATTCTATTCCTCAGATGTCTCAGCAGCAGCTCTCTCATACTCCTTCAGAATGATTTGCTGAATCCTCTCACGTGTTCCTGAATTGATGGGATGTGCGATATCACGATATTCACCATCCGCCGCTTTCCGGCTCGGCATTGCAATAAAAAGTCCCTTTTCTCCCTCTATCACCTTGATATCGTGTACAACGAACTCGTCATCCAGTGTAATGGAAACAACCGCTTTCATTTTTCCGTCTTTTGCTACTTTTCTCACTCTCACATCTGTAATTGTCATGAATCTGTCCCCCGTAGTTTCAATTTTTTATCTTAATCTGTATGCTTACAGTACATACCGTTCGTTAGACTCTATTACGATCCTGATTCCGCCCTCTCCCACATAGCGCGAATTTGCCCGAATCGTATCGCGGCTCTCCACAATACAGTTCTCGAGATAAACGTTGTCGCCCAAATATACGTCATTCAGCACGATGGAGTTCCTGATGACACAGTTTTCACCCACAAAAACTTTCTTGAAGATAACCGAATTCTCTACACGGCCGTTTATGATACAGCCGTTTGCAACGAGACTGTTCTTTACCACACTGCCCGGATTGTATTTGGCCGGCGGATTGTCATCCACCTTGGAATGTACATCCGGATAATCCCGGAAAAAGTAGTCCCTGACTTCTTTTTTGAGGAAGTCCATATTTGTCTGATAGTAAGAATCCACGGAAGCGATATTGTTCCAGTATTCCTCCATCTTGTATCCGTAGATGCGCTTCACATCCTTGTAGCGGATCAGGACATCCTTTACAAAATCATGCCTGCCCTCCTCGATGGAGCGCTCGATCAGCTCGATCAACTGGCGTCTGCGTATCACATAGATACCGCAGGAGATCGTATGGGAAGATGCCGCCATCGGCTTCTCGTCAAACTGTATGATCCTGCCGTCCTCGTTCATTTTCAGCAGACCGAACCGCGTCACATCCTCTGACAGCGGGAAATCCTTGCACACTACGGTGATGTCCGCCTTCTTCGCAATATGATGCTCCAGCACCTTTGCATAATCGATCTTGTATACGCCGTCTCCGGAGGCGATCACTACGTACGGCTCATGGCATTCCTTCAGGAAATCCAGATTCTGATGGATCGCATCCGCCGTACCCCTGTACCAGAAATCATTGTCTGACGTGACCATCGGAGGAAATACGAAAAGCCCTCCCTGCTTTCTGCCGAAATTCCACCACTTTGAGGAGCTCAGGTGCTGGTTCAGAGACCTGGAATTGTACTGGGTCAGCACAGCAACCTTCTGAATACCGGAATTCGACATACTGCTCAGCGCAAAGTCAATACCCCGGAAGCTTCCCGCAATCGGCATGGCTGCAATTGCTCTCTTGTTCGATAATTCTTTCATTCTGAAGCTGTTCCCGCCAGCCAAAATCATACCTACCGCTCTCATTGCACGTCACCTGCCTTATCTAAAGTCTCGCCGCTTGCCAGTATGCCGTCCGGATAATCCTCCGGGAGCGTCTCTCCCGTGACAGCAGTATTTTTGCCAATCTTAACGTTCGGAGGAATCACTGTATTCTCTCCTACCACAGCCAGGCCGAAGGAGTATACGGAGGGCTTCACCTTATTCGGAACCTCCTCACCGACACCGAGCTGTGCATTTTCTCCTATAACACAATTCTCAGCCACGATCGCCTTATTCAGGATGGCACCAGCCTTGATAACGGTATTCTGCATGATAATGGAATCCCGCACCACAGCACCCTCCTCGATGATGACACCGCAGCCGATAATGGAGCTGTATGCTTCGCCGTATATCTCGGAACCGTCGCCGATCAAACAGCGCTCAATGACAGAGCTGTCAGCCACGTACTGCGGCGGAAGAATATCATTCTTTGTATAGATCTTCCAGAACTCCTCATACAGATTGAACTCCGGGATAATATCGATCAGCTCCATGTTCGCTTCCCAGTAGGAGCCCAGCGTCCCCACGTCCTTCCAGTATCCGTTGTACTGATACGCAACGAGCGTCTCGCCCTTTTCGTGGCAGTACGGGATGACATGCTTGCCGAAGTCGCAGTTGCTCTGATCCCGAAGTGTGATCAGGGCTTCTTTCAGTGCTTTCCATGTAAATATGTAAATACCCATGGATGCAAGATTGCTCTTCGGCTCCTTCGGCTTCTCCTGGAACTCAACGATCTTTCCGTTGTCATCAGCCACAACAATGCCGAAACGGCTGGCTTCCTCTATCGGAACAGGCATAACGGCAATGCTGACATCCGCGCCATGCGCCTTGTGATAGTCAAGCATAACCTCATAATCCATCTTATAAATATGGTCTCCTGATAAGATCAGGACGTATTCCGGATTGAAGGATTCCATATAAGCCAGGTTCTGGTAAATGGCGTTCGCCGTGCCGGTATACCACTCCGTCTTGCCTACCTTTTCATATGGAGGAAGTACGGAAACTCCGCCGACGTTTTTATCCAGATCCCACGGGATGCCAATACCGATATGCGTATTCAGCCGCAGCGGCTGATACTGGGTCAGTACACCGACTGTATCAATACCTGAGTTGATGCAATTGCTCAGGGGAAAATCAATAATGCGGTATTTGCCGCCGAATGCCACTGCCGGCTTGGCTACCTTTGACGTGAGCACGCCGAGGCGGCTGCCCTGTCCTCCTGCCAGAAGCATGGCAATCATTTCTTTTCTAATCATGCTATCACCTGTCTCTTATACACATCTGACGCTGCCGACGACTTAATAGGTGTA
>CAMTFT010000160.1 GCA_947071365.1 uncultured bacterium
GATGTAGCTCCGTCTCGTGGGCTCGGAGATGTGTATAAGAGACAGATCAAAAATAGCGTGACACTTCCGTGACTTCTGAAACAGCAAACTGTTTTGTATTTTAAAAAGTACCTCGCTGCTATCTTACTGCCTGCACGCGTTCGAAACAACAAAATCTGATGCCTGACAACCGATTTTTAGATCGCCCTCGTAGCCTCTTTGAGCCACTCCTGCTCCTCCTCATTCAGATACGGAGAAATCGTATCGTATACCTGAGCGTGGTAGGAATTCAGAAGGCCGCGCTCCCGGCCGGTCATCATGGACGGATCGATGCCATCCAGGTCGAAGGGCACCATGGTCAGATGCTCAAAGCACATGAACTGTCCGAAGGCTGTCTTCTCCGCCTTTTTGCAGACGATCATGTTCTCATGGCGGATGCCGTACTGGCCCTCCACGTAGTAGCCCGGCTCATCTGACGTGATCATTCCCTCTTCAAATACGGCGCTGTCGTTGCGCTCCGGCACCACCTTCCAGCGGAAGCCGTTCGGCCCCTCATGTACATTCAGGTAATAGCCGACGCCGTGTCCCGTTCCGTGGTTGAAGTCCTCTCCCATTTCCCAAAGCGGGCCTCTCGCGAGATAATCGAGGTTCAGCCCGCGGCAGCCGTAACGGAATTTTGCGGCAGCCAGGTTCAGCGTACCCCGCAGTACGGCGGTAAAAAACTTTCTCTGCTCATCGGTAATCGGCCCCATCACGATAGTTCTCGTAATGTCGGTCGTACCCTCCAGATACTGTCCGCCGGTATCCGCCAGTAAAAATCCCTTCGCCTCGATCTTCACATCCGTCTCCAGTGTGGCGGAATAATGGTTCATCGCTGCATGGGGGCCGTAGGACATGATATAGTCAAAACTGTCTCCCATATAATTTTCCTGCTGTGCCCGCAGGCTCTGAAGCTTTTCCGTCGCGCTCAGCTCTGTGATCGTAGTCTTACCGATATTCGTCTTCAGCCAGTAGAGGAATTTCGTCATCGCCACGCCGTCCTTGATGTGCGCGATCCGCTCGTTTTCCACCTCCACCGGATTCTTGATCGCCTTCGGAAGCAGCGTCAGATTCTCTTCATCCAGAATTTCCACGCCTGACGGAACGCTGCCTGCAAGGCGGCTGTTCACCTTCGACCTGCAAAGCAGTACGCGTTTTCCTGCTTCCAGTGAAGCGGTATAAGAATAAACTGCGTCATACGGGCAGAGCGTCACACCGTCTTTGTTGAGCGCATCCTTTACCTCCTCCGGAAATGCTTTCTCATTTGCAAACAGATAGATCTCGCTGGAAGTCATAGCCAGATAGGAAAGCACCACTGGGTTGCAGTGTACATCGCCGCCGCGGATATTCAAAAGCCACGCAATATCGTCAAGAGAAGTCAGCAAAAATACGTCCGCATTTTTCTCCTGCATCTTTTCCCGTATTTCCCTGCACTTATCACTGCGGGATTTTCCGGCCCATTTTACATCCAGCTCACTGACCGTCTCACAGGACATCGGCGGACGGTCTGTCCAGATCGCTCCCACCAGATCTTCTGTACCGTTTACTGTCACGCCGTTCTTTTTCAGCTTCTCCTCCAACTCACCGGCTTCTCTCGCGTTCACCGTGCGGCCGTCAAAGCCGAGGCACTGCCCCTCCTTCAGACTGCTTTCCAGAAATTCATGAACCGTAGGTACTCCCGGCTCTCCCATCTTGAAAAGCTGCACCGTGCTGCCCTCAAGCTGCTGCGCTGCCTGGATAAAATAGCGGCCGTCCGTCCACAGCCCTGCCATATCCTGCATCACTACTGCCGTACCGGCAGATCCGGTAAAGCCTGTCATATACTTTCTGCATTTAAAATGGTCGCCCACATACTCCGAAGCATGATAATCATCCGTCGGGATCAGATAAGCATCCATTCCCTTTTCTTTCATCAAAGAACGAAGCGCCGCAAGACGCTCCGGAACCGTATTGCTCATATTGTTTTCTTCCTTTCTTCTGTAAAGTTTCTGCCAACCGGATTTATTATATCAAATCCGGGAGCAAAGTTAAAGTAAAACAACAGAAAAAGAGCGATACAGGAAAATTCCCATATCGCCCCTTTGTATATGCTTCTCTATCCTGCCGCATCATACGGTCAGATGTATGCTCTTACAGAAATATCTGCTTTGGATTATTCTGCGATATCAGCATACATGAAGTGCCAGTAACCGTAAGCTGAATGCCAAGCGCCTTCGATCTTGGAACTCTGCAGCCAGAAGTCGTTGTAGTATGCCAGCGGACAGCATCCTGCATCTTCCATCATGATATCCTCAGCCTCATGAAGTGCTGCGGAACGCTCTGCTACATCAGTTGTGGAACGGGATTTGTCCATAGCTGCATCGTATGCTTCGCTTGAATACTTACCATCGTTGTTTCCGTTTGTGGAGTACAGAAGATCCAGCATGTTGGACGGATCATCGTAGTCGCCTACCCAGCCGTTACGAGCGATTTCGAATTCGCCGTTACGACGCATCGGTGTGAAGCTTGACCACTCAACGATCTCAACCTCAAGAGTAACGCCGATCTCTTTCCATGCATCCTGCAGATACTCTGCAACTGCCTTATGATAACCAGCATCGTTTGTTGTGTAGTGAAGAACCGGAAGTCCTTCGCCGTTCGGGTAACCAGCCTCTTCCAGAGCTGCAAGAGCGCCGTCGATATCAGCAGTTGCGCTCATGTACGGCTCGCCGCCGTTTGCGTTTGCTGCGAAATCAGTTCCGTCTGTATCCTTCCAGCCTTCGCCGATGAAGTTTGTAGCCGGTGAATATGTTCCCTGCATCAGAGTGTTTGCAACATACTCTCTGTCGATAGCCAGGTTCAGAGCCTTACGAACAAGTGCGTTGTCAAACGGCTCTACCTGTGTATTGTAGGAAATGTAGTAAGTACCGATGATCGGCTCAACGTGGAATTCCTCGTTGCCCTCAAGGCTCGGGATCTCCTCTGTCGGAACGTCCTTGATCATAAGAACTTCGCCGTTCTGGTAAGCGCTGTAGGATGCGTTAGCATCTTCGATCAGGTTCCACTTGATGCTGCCAAGCTTGATAGCATCTGCGTTCCAGTAGTTCGGGTTCTTGCTCATGATGATGTGAGAACCTGGTACCCACTCTGTTACCATGAACGGTCCGTTGGAAACGTATGTGGACGGGTCAATTGCCCATGCATCGCCGTTTGCTTCTACTGTAGCTTCCTGAACCGGGCTCAGTGTAGCAAATGCTGCAAGGCTGCCAAAGAATGTACACGGTGCGGAAAGCTTAACTTCCAGTGTCTTGTCATCTGTAGCTGTAACTGCCAGTGCGTCAAGGTCTCCCTCGATAGCTGCATCGAAGCCCTCTACCATACCGAGAACTGTCTCTGCGTACGGAGCTGCAACTTCCGGATCGCATACACGCTTCCAGCTATATACGAAATCATTTGCTGTCAGGTCACTTCCATCGGACCATTTCAGACCGTCACGAAGATGGAATGTCCATGTAAGGCCGTCCTCTGAAGTCTCCCATGTCTCTGCCTGTCCCGGAGCGAGCTGGCCTTCCTGGTCGATGGTCAGCAGACACTCAAATGCGTGCAGGATCATGTTTCCACCATCTACGGCACTGTTCAGGGCCGGGTCAATTGTTTCCGGATCAGGACCAACCTGAACGGAAAGCTGTTTGCCTTCTGCTTCTTCTGCTACTGCAGTCATTACAGTTCCAGAAACCATGGATACTGTCATCACTGCTGCGAGCAACATACTGATTACTCTCTTTTTCATCATATCCTCCTTATAAAATTTGATAATTTATGCGAACAGCGTTTTGCTGAAACACATCATAAATGATACTGGCATCCCCTCTGGTCTGCCGCCTTTCTGCCCTTAATTCACCTTGTCCAGGTTGTGGCAGGCTGCGTAATGGCCCTTGCTGACCTCACGCCACTTCGGTACTTCTGCCGCGCACTGCTCTGTCGCATACGGACATCTGGTGCGGAACCGACATCCTGACGGCGGATTCAGCGGGCTCGGCACATCGCCCTCCAGCACGATACGCTTGCTGGCTCTTGCCACCTTCGGATCTGCAATCGGAATCGCCGAGATCAGGCTCTTCGTGTACGGATGCAGGCTGTTGAAGATCAGCTCGTAGCTGTCTGCCAGCTCCACCATCTTTCCAAGATACATTACGCCAATGCGGTTGGAAATATGCTTCACTACGGAAAGATCGTGGGCAATGAACAGGTACGTCAGCCCCATTTGCTCCTGCAGGTCTTCAAACATGTTAACGACCTGTGCCTGGATTGAAACGTCCAGCGCCGAGATCGGCTCGTCGCAGACGATGAATTTCGGGTCTACTGCCAGCGCCCGGGCAATGCCGACACGCTGCCGCTGTCCACCGGAAAATTCATGGGGATAACGGTTCGCATGCTCTGAATTCAGTCCTACGCACTCCAGCAGCTTCTGAATCTTGTTGTAGCGCTCCTCCTTTGAGGAAGCCAGCTTATGGATATCAATGGCCTCTCCGACAATATCTCCGACGGTCATACGCGGGTCAAGGCTGGCATACGGATCCTGGAATACGATCTGCATCTCACGGCGGTACGGCTTCATATCCACCGCTGTCTTTGTGCCGTATTTCGGCTGGCCATTCTCCATCACATCGTTGCCTTCCTCATCCATCAGCGGAACATTGCCGCTGTCGAACAGAACCTTGCCGTCATAGACGATACGTCCCTTCGTCGGCTCATACAGGCGGAGCAGGGAACGTCCCGTGGTGGTCTTGCCGCAGCCGGACTCACCTACCAGGCCAAGTGTCTCTCCCTTATTGATAAAAAAGGATACGTCATCCACTGCCTGTACGTATTTTTTATTTTTTCCAAATCCTCCTGCCGGAAAATACTGGTAAAGATGTTCTACTTTGAGTAACTTCTCGCTCATTTCTCACTTCCTCCTTCCAGTTCGGCTTTCTGGTTCATCCAGCATGAAGTATAGTGAACGTCTCCGAAGAACATTACCGGAGCCTTCTCCCGCAGACAGATGCGCATACAGTTGTCACAGCGGGAAGCAAACGGACATCCCTTCGGCGGATTCAGAAGATCCACCGGAGTTCCCTCGATGGGAACGAGACGCTCATGCTCCTTACTGTCCATTCTCGGAATACTGCGGATCAATCCCTTCGTATATTCATGCTTCGGATTGTAGAAAATATCATCTGTGGTGCCATACTCTACGATCTGTCTCTTATACACATCTGACGCTGCCGACGACTTAATAGGTGT
>CAMTFT010000161.1 GCA_947071365.1 uncultured bacterium
TACACCTATTAAGTCGTCGGCAGCGTCAGATGTGTATAAGAGACAGATACAACCACATAGGGAACATCATCTTTATAAGGGCCATTAGAGTTGCTAACGCTTTTAGCAGTCCACTTTGCGGTAGGACTTTCAGCGTGTGCTATTATATCCTTACATCATCGTATCATCCCGCAGCACGTGCGCCAGGTCGATCCTGCGCACGTTCCGCCATCCAAGATAATACGCCAGCGCCACTGTTCCCCAGATGCCCAGCATGAAAATACACACCGGGATAAACGGCGCTTCCGCAAGGAAAAGTTCTGCCTCAACATAGCTGGCACGCAGCATGTACGATACCGTAAGGACAGCCAGAGGCAGAGTAACCACCACCGGACGGCCTGCAATGACCGCACCTTCGATGCGGAACATCTTCCGAATCTCCTCCGGTGTCATCCCGACAGACATATATCTGGCAAATTCCCTTTTTCTCTGGCGCACAAAGCCCAGCGTATTGGAGAATACATTGCCAATGCCAATGATGGCAAGCAGCACACAGAACCCTCCCAGTATTGCCATCATTCCCTGTATCTGCTTCTCATTTGTCTCATATTCCTGCAGCCGGTTTTCACTTTCTGCCGCGTATTTCTGACCGACAAGATGCTCCACCTCCGCCTGAATGATATTCAGCTCTTCCATCGACGCTCCATCCTTTCCGAGAATGCAGATATAAGTATCCTCCTTCGCACCGCCGATCTGCCCTTTGATCTCTTTCCACAGAGATACCGGAATAAAATGTACCAGCTCATAATAATCAAGTGTCGCATATTCTTCTCTTAAAGCAGGAACCTCTGACGTATACGCCAAAACGGAAAGCTTTGCTGTCATCTCTTCATTGCCGGACTGCCTCAGAATGCTCGTACCGCTTTCTTCGATATACGGCATATACTGTGGATGCCGGAAATCCGGATTCGTCACATCACGTATCATGTTTAATATGACCGCTCCGTCAAGCCGCAGTGCAGTCCCGATCTGCTCACAGTAGGACAAAAAGCTTGCGTCATCCAATATCACCACCGGAGCGTTTACGAGATATCCGTCCGGCGTTTGTGTTACGTAATCAGGCGCTGCGTGGGAAAAGCCTCCAAAGCCCTTCATATCCCCGCTCATTTCCTCCTCTGTGATGATCCTTTTTGCTGCTGCCCTCTGATACACGATCGCATTTTCCACACCCGGAAGGCCCTGCATTTCTTCCGTTTCCTCAAAGGAATCCACCTCTGTATCTTTGAGTGTAACCATGATATCCCACACATTCTGATACCGCTCAAAGTATGTCTCCCGCGTGCTGATTCCGGAAAGTGTGAAAAAGCACTGCATCACCGTGAAAGCCAGAAACGAAAGCATCAGGGAAAGTGATGCTGTCCGCAGGGCCTTTCGCTGCGCTTTCAGCGCATTACCTGCGAGTTCTCCCTCCATGCCGAAGAAAAATGACAGCACGATCGACCTCTTCCTGCGCTTTATGTGCAGTTCCCCCGTATTCTTAATCGCCTCCAGCGGCGTCAGCCTGCCAAGTCGCCTCGCCGGCAGCCATGCGGAGATCCATATCGTGACACACGTTACCACAAGCGTCAGCACCAGAACGAGCGGATGATAGCCAAAGACTGCCTCATGTCTGCCAGGCACACCACTCCCCAGAATCACGTTTGTCATATGCATAAGTCCCATACTGCCTGCAATTCCCAGCAGATTTCCGGCCAGGACAGGCAAGGCGCACAGTGCTGCCGCCTCCTGTAATAGACAGGTCCGTATCTGCCTCGGCGTGGCGCCGATACTGGAAAAAATGCCGAACTGGTGAATTCTTGCATTCATGGTCACTGCAAAGGAATTGTGGATGACTACGATCAGCGAAACGGATGCCATCACCATTACCAGCAGAAACAGCGGAAACACCATTCTTGGGGCCGTGTCCTTCGAGTCACGGATCAGATACATGGCAAGAAGCGGATAATTGTACGTGACTCGCTCCGGTGAAATTCCCACCTGCGCGGCGATTTGCACCGTATCCTTCAGAACATCCCCCATCCTGTCAAAGTAGATATCGATTGTCATTTCTCCATCTGCTGTTTCTTTTTCGTTTATCACCGCATCTTTTACACCGCCAAAGCTTCTTATTATCTCCGCCGCTTCCTCATCCAGTTCTCCGGTGATCCGGCTCTGCCAGCCGCCTTCCTCCAGTTCTATCCGCTCCACCTCATACTTCCACAGATTATAAAACACACCGCACAGAAGGGACAGAAGCAATGCGGAAATAAATGATGCCACTATAACAGAAATACCGGAGGTACGGTTGTTTTTCAGATAACCAAGCGAATAATCCTTCCACATCCTTATCACCTCCGCCGCTCATCGCTGATGATCCGCCCATCCTCCAGCGTAATGATGCGGTCTGCCTCCAGCGCCACGCTTTCATCATGAGTGATCAACAGGATCGTCTGCTCCAGATTCCGGTTGGACAGCTTCAGCAGATCAACGATCTCCTTTGAATTTTTTACGTCGAGATTTCCCGTTGGCTCATCTGCCAAGACGAGCGCCGGCCGGTAAATCAGGGCACGCGCGATCGCGACTCTCTGCTGCTGCCCGCCTGACAACTGATTCGGCAGGGCATCCAGCTTATCGGAAATGCCAAGGGCGCTGACCACCTTCTCAAAATACGCTTCATTCACCTTCTTCTTGTCAAGCGCAAGCGGCATGAGAATATTCTTCCGCGCCGTAAGCGTGGGAATCAGGTTGTAGAACTGATACACCAGTCCCACCTTTCTTCTTCGGAAGATTGCGGCCTGCGTCGGATTCAGCTTTGAAAGATCCGTTCCGTCTATCATAACCTTTCCGCCTGTCGGTTTGTCCACGCTGCCTAAAATATGCAGCAGCGTGGATTTGCCTGATCCGGACGCTCCGACGATCGCAGCAAATTCTCCCTTTCTGATCTTCAGATCAATGCCATTCAGCGCCACTACCCGGCTGTCCCCGGAGCCGTACACCTTTTGAACCCCTTCACACGTTAAAATATCCATTCGACTGTGTCCTCCTTTGCACTTGCCTGTACAACGATTGCTTATTATTTACTTTTCTCTGTATATCATAGCAAATGAAAGTGACACCTCAGTGACAGTAAAAGCGAATTTCAAAGCAGGCTCCGCCACCCGCCATATTTTTCGCCCGTATCGTCCCGTTCTGCCGCTCAATAATCTCCTTCGCCAAAGCAAGGCCGATACCGATACCGCCCTCGTGCGCATTCTTCCCGCGGTAAAACCGCTCAAAAAGACGTGGAATATCTTCTCTGGCAAATCCCTCCCCTTCATCCCATATGAGGATTTCCGTGTAAAGCGGATTCTGCCCGTAGGAGCAGTGAACCGTCCCTCCCGCATCGTGTTCCATGCAGTTTTTCATGAGATTCATGACCGCTTCCATTGTCCAGTCCAGGTCAGCCGTTATCGCCATCTCCCCCAGCTCAGGAATATCAATAGACGTACCGGATCTTGCAAATAATTCCTGTAAATTGTCCGCCGCCAGGACGAGGACGGTAAAAACGTCCGTTTCCTTTCGCTGAAGAACCAGTGTGCCGGCATCCAGCCGTGATAAAACAAGCAGCGCTTCCTCCAGACGCGTAAGCCGGGAAAGCTGCCTTCGTATCTGTCCCAGACGTTCTTCTCCGCATTCCTCCTGCATCGCCTGCAAAGACAGAGAAATAGCCGTGATCGGCGTTTTGATCTGATGCGCAATATTCGACAGATTTTCCGCAAAATCATCCTTCGCCTGCACAGCCGCATCCCTCGTCTGATAGAGGAACGTCACGGTCTTGTATATCTCATCCTCCAGCTTCGAGAAATCATCCTCCCCGGTGGCTGAAAGAACTGCTGCTTCCCCTGTATTGACCCGCTCCAGATAATCCGTCAGAGCCCAAATACGCATGGCCTCCATTTTATTCCGGCACAAAAAAGCGGCGGTAAATATAAATATTCCCGCCAAAAGTCCCACTGCCGCATACAACGCGATCCGTTCACCGGAAGAGCCCTGAAAATCAGAGGCGCAGTATCCCCATTCTGACAGAACATCGCTTTTTGCCGCCCCGCCGCCATCGCTATCTGTATATACCTTCAATGCAGCCAGAACTGCCCTTTGTGCTTCCGGCTCCTGCTGCACCAGCTCTTCACAGACGCCATTTAACGTATCAAACTGCATTTTACCGTAATGATTGGAAAGCAGCAGACCTGTCAGCGCCGATGCCAAAAGAGCCACCGATAATACAAATCCGAATGTAACCAGAACACGCTTCCGTCCACTCATACCCCATCCTCCATTCGATATCCCACACTTCTGACCGTTTTCAGGCAGGATGGCTGGCGCAGCTTCGCCCGCAGACGCTTCATTGTCACCGTCAGCGTGTTGTCATTTACATAGCTGCCCTTCACATCCCATACGTGCTCCAGAATTTTTTCCCGCGTAACCGTTCTTCCTTTATTCTGCATCAGATACAGCAGCAGTTGATACTCCGCTGCGCTTACCTTTATTTCCTCCAGATGACAGCGCACCTCCCTGCGTTCCGTGTCAATCGTGATTCCGCCACAGGAAAGATACCGCTTTGCCACACTACCCGTCCTCCGAAGCAACGCCCGAATCCGGGAATACAATACCTCCAGCTCAAAGGGCTTCACCACATAATCATCCGCACCGCTTTGAAAACCGGCAACGATATCTCTGGAATCTCCCCGAACCGTAAGAAAAATAATCGGAAGCTCCTTCCAGTTGCTGCGGATCCATCCACACAATCGGTCGCCGTGTCCGTCCGGCATATTGAAATCCAAAAGTACAATCGTCGGCACATGGATGGTCAATGCCGCTCTGGCTTTGGCCAGCGTATCATATACCGTTACCTTAAAATCCCTCTGTTCCAGATATTCCTTTACGATGCCTGCAATATTCAGATCATCCTCGATATAGTATAATTCCACCATCCTGCTTTCCACCTCATTTCCGGTATTCATTATAGCAGGAAAACATTACAGTTCGGTGACTGATTCTCATAGGATTCTGAAAGATGAACTCAATATTTAACTATTTCCTCTATCATATAAAGAGGCAGATTAATGAGCCAATCCTCTTTTTTGTAATCAGCCATTGAGGTACGGAAGGCAATCCCGGGACTGAATTTTTCGCAGTATGTTTTTAGGCTTTTTGCCTTCAAATTGACCCTGTCTCTTATACACATCTCCGAGCCCACGAGACGGAGCTACATCTC
>CAMTFT010000162.1 GCA_947071365.1 uncultured bacterium
CCTTGGCCTTGGAGCGTCAAAGAACGGCCATATTCTGGAAAGAAAGGTTCGATAAAAAGGCAATTGTGAACAGGATCATTCTGTTCGGAGGGAAAGACTTTTATTGTGGCAGAGGCCATGATAAAGGTCTTTTTTCTTTTAACATTAACAGATACCCGTCTTTCTTTCATTATTGTAAGGTTCCCACGGCAAATGTAAGGTGGGTGTAAGGATTATTCCAATGGATTCTGCTATACTTGTATCTGTCAGGGGCGCACCTCAGAATCAGAAATTGCAGCGTGACAGTAATATCGAGGGGAATGTTATGACAGAAAGAAAAAAGCAGAAATCATTTACAGAAAAAATCGGCCATGTCTTTGCAGGAAAACAGGATTCGTTCTGGCCCATGGTTATGATATTTTTCACCATGAGCCTGACCGGGTGGATATGGGAGGTGTGCCTTCACCTGATTTCAGAGGGGCGTTTTGTGAACCGCGGACTCCTTCATGGACCGTGGTTGCCTATTTATGGTTATGGGAGTATACTGATCCTGATCGCGCTTCGCAGGTTGCGCCAAAAGCCGCTGTTGGAATTTCTGGCGATCGTCCTTCTGTGCGGCTGTCTTGAGTATGGCATATCATGGTTTCTGGAACAGGCATATGACGGAATGCGATGGTGGGATTACAGTGATTATTTCCTGAATCTGAACGGGAGGATCTGCGTGGAAGGGCTGCTGGCCTTTGGCATCGGCGGGATGGCGATCGTATATGTATATGCGCCGTTTCTCGATCGCCTCTTCAGGCGCATACCGAAAAAAATACTCGTGACGGTATGCCTGGTACTGATCCTGATTTTTAGTGTGGATCTGATATATTCATGCAAAAATCCGAACCTTGGTACTGGGATCGCCAGATGCTGTCAGTAAAACAGAGATACGAAAAAATCAGGTATTGTAAAGTTAGAGTATGGAGAGAGTATGATTGCTGTTTATTTGTCACCGGTTTATATTTTGGTTAACTGCTATCTGCTGATTCGGATTCACAGATGGCTTGGTGCATGTAATCCGCTGTTCAAAAAGACATGGATGCGTGTTGGGATCAGTCTGGTCTATGCATGGCTGGCATCATCCGTAGGGGTCGCGTTTTTCCTGCCTGCGGGGCCGGTCAGAAGAGCCATGAAACTTGTCAGCAATTATTGGCTTGGGATACTGCTGTATCTGCTATTGGTTGTCCTTACGGCGGATTTGATTTGTTTGCTGCATTTCTTTATCACGAAACGAAGGCTGAAATGCCGGATTGCTGTATCGGGAGGGATATGTGCCGTGGCAGTTCTTGTGCTCAGCGCATGGGGAATATACAATGCCCGTATCATCCATGTCACACCGTATGATATTACGGTCAATAAAGATGGCGGAGGATTAAAAGATCTGAATGTGGTATTAGTCGCTGATTTGCACCTGGGCTACAACATTGGAGCAGCACACATGAGACAGATGGTGGACAGGATCAATGAGCAGAATGCGGACGTTGTGGTAATTGCAGGTGATATCTTTGACAATGAATACGAAGCTCTTGATGATCCGGCAGAACTGATTGCGATACTGCAAAAAATCCGTTCAAAGTACGGCGTTTATGCCTGCTATGGGAATCACGATGTGGAGGAGAAAATACTGACAGGTTTTACGTTTGGCGGAAGCAAAAAGAAAGAGAGCAGCCTGCAGATGGATGAGTTTTTGAAGAAGGCCGGTATTCATTTGCTGCAAGATGAGGCAGAGCTGATCGATGACAGCTTTTATCTGTATGGCAGGCCGGACGCACAGCGGCCCGGGCGAGGGATCAGCAGGAGAAAAACTGCCGCTGAACTGATGAAGGGGCTTGATACGGAGAAAACGGTGATCGTGATCGACCACGAACCGAAGGAGCTTCAGGAGCTGGCGGATGCCGGTGTGGATGTTGATCTGTGCGGCCATACCCACGACGGCCAGATGTTCCCGGGGAATCTGATCACAGAGTTTATGTGGGAAAATTCATATGGTTATCTGAAAAAGGATCGTATGCATAATATCGTGACTTCGGGTGTCGGGCTTTTTGGGCCGAATATGCGTGTGGGTACGGTTGCAGAGATTTGTTCTATACGGGTGCATTTTCAATAAGAGGCAGGGGCGAGGGGCGGAAAGAACCTGCTGGATAAAAGAGTACAGAATTATTAAATTACTTGGAAAAGGTAATGATTCAAATCCCTGTTGAAGGAGGGCAACATGAGCGAATACAGATATTGTACATTAAAAGAAGTGCCGGAATTAAAGGATACAGCAGCCGAATGGTTTCACAATAAATGGGGAGTGCCCAGGGAAGCTTATCTTGAATGCATGGCCGCATATTTGGATGATAAAACTGAACTCGGCTGGTATCTATGCCTTGAGAAGGACAGAATTATAGGCGGCATGGGAGTCATCGAAAATGATTTTCATGATAGAAAAGACCTGACTCCAAATGTTTGCGCCGTATACACAGAAGAGGACCATCGCTGCAAAGGCATAGCGGGACACTTGCTTGATATGGTCGTAAATGATATGAGATCAAAGGGAATCACCCCTGTTTATCTTATCACAGACCATATTGGATTTTACGAGCGATATGGATGGGAGTTTTTATGCATGGTGCAGGGAGACGGTGAGCCTGATATGACAAGAATGTATGTTCACAGATAACCTTCCTGCTATAGACGATGCTTATCTCCCCAATCACACATCTGGTCAAGGATCGGAATAAGAGATTTCCCGCGCTCCGTTAAACTGTATTCAACTTTTGGCGGAATTTGCGGGTATTCTTCCCGGTGAATCAGGCCATCGGCTTCCAATTCTTTCAAGGTAGCGCTCAGTGTTTTGTATGAAATCGTTCCGATATATTTTTTCAATTCATTGAAGCGAACAACCTCATATTCCATCAGTGTATACAGGATAAACATTTTATATTTCCCCTGAATCAGCGACATGGTATAACTGAAACCTGTTTCCTCCAGTTTGGCATTTTGAATGCACGATACGCTCATTTTACGCTCTCCTTTTGGTAAGTATTAAACTTCGGTGTAAGTATCGCACTTCAATGTGCGTACTTGTTTTTTGTCCTATTCTTGCTATGATTGTAATATCAGTAGCGGGAAAAGTCAATCCCGCAGAATTGGAGGAATTTTGTATGAGCAAGAAGATTGTAGTGATTACAGGAAGTCCACGTAAAAACGGAAACAGTTTTGCCATGACGGACGCATTTATTAAAGTAGCCGAGGAAAAGGGGCATATCGTTACCCGTTTTGATGCCGCTATGAGAAATGTAGGAGGCTGTCATGCATGTGAAACCTGCTTTAAGACCGGGAAGGCCTGCTCGTTCGATGACGATTTCAATACCATTGCACCGGCGATCTTAGAGGCAGATGCTGTGGTCTTTACAACCCCTGTCTACTGGTATTCCATTCCGGCACAGATCAAAGGTGTCATTGATAAGCTGTTTTCTTTCTGTGTGGCGGGGAAGGACATTGCAGGCAAGGAATGTGCATTGATTACGTGCTGTGAAGAAGATGATATGTCTGTTATGGACGGCGTCCGTATTCCGGTTGAGCGTTCTGCTGCTCTGATGAAATGGAAAATGGTTGGTGAAGTGTTGATTCCAGGCGTCCTGAACGCAGGCGATATTGAAAAGACGGATGGATGCAAACAGGCCGCAGCTCTGGCAGAGAAGATTTGAGTGAAGGGGAGATAACGGGTATGGCAAAGAAGATTGTGATATTAAACGGAAGTCCCCGCAAAAACGGAAATACGTCCGCATTAGTAAAGAAATTCACGGAAGGGGCAGAAAGCGTTGGAAATACAGTAACCGAATTTTTTCTTGACAGGATGGATATTCATGGCTGTAAAGGCTGTTTTGGCGGCCACAGCAGCCGGGAATGTCCCTGTGTCCAGAAAGATGATATGACGCAGATATATCCCGCTGTCAAAGATTGTGATGTGATCGTTCTTGCAACGCCGCTGTACTACTGGAACATGAGCGGCCAGATCCGAACGGCGATCGACCGCCTGTTTGCGCTGGAGGAAGGTGATGGCAATCTGCTCCGTGGACACGGCAGAGCGAGCGCACTTTTGATGGCGGCTGAGGGGAAGGGTTTTGGTGATGTTTTGACGTATTATGACCACCTGATGGAGCATTTAAAGTGGGAAAATCTCGGTCATGTTCTCGCTGGGGGCAACGGAGATGTAGGCGACATTGCGGGAAAACTTGAACTTGAGCAGGCCTATGAGCTTGGAAAGTCTATTCAGTAAATCGCGGAAAGAAAAGGCAAAAGCTGATTGTCTGGCAGTCAGCTTTTGTTTTCCTATTATCGGCATAATTCCTGAATTTTATGGCTTAATGCGTTGGGAACACTCCGAGGGCCGCGGACGGCATAAACACCGTATTCCTTCAGCGTATCTAAAGTCAGTTGTTTTTCCTCAAACCTGTATTGAAGTGAGATTTTCATGACACGACTCATGCTTACTTTTCCATCACTATAATCATAGGGAATATCAACCTCTTCTGCCTTGCACTTGTATAAAATAGCAGAACGGGGAGCTGCTACATACATGTAGATAATATCTCCAACCATGATATTGCTGCTCTGCTTCCACAAAATAGTATTGCTTTCGGAAAATGCCTTTTCAAGATCAAAGTATTTGGGGTTTGCAGGTACGATCCATTCCGTATTTCCGAAGCGGGTCGATTTTTTCTGTTTTTTACTTTTACTTGAAGTGAGGTCAAAGCTCATTTCCAGAAGGTTGAAGATCCTCTCTTTATCAACAGTTCCGTCTAAAAGGATCGTGATCCAGTTCCCCTTATGTAAATGGTAGGCAGGTAAGAAGCCCTCCTGCATTTGCAGGGAACCCTTCAGGATCGGGTCACACTTGATATTCAGAATGTCAATGAGTTCCCCGCTGGAAAGGCCAAGTCTGTGTCCTGACACATCCATAATGAGGCCATACCATTTTTTATTGTCTTTGTGCCGCAGGACGGCATATTCAGGCTGGGATCTCCACGGGTAATCTGGAACTGTTTCGTATTTTTCCAGGGCATATTTCAGTATGTCATCCCGGTATGAGCTATTCGTTGTTTTTGTGCTTGTCTGTTTCATGTTTGAATCTCCATCTTATAATTTCGTAAAAGCAGGCATCAGATCTGTTTTCAAGACAATCAGCCCATTTTTGGTACTTGTATCATCTGTCTCTTATACACATCTGACGCTGCCGACGACTTAATAGGTGT
>CAMTFT010000163.1 GCA_947071365.1 uncultured bacterium
TTAAGTCGTCGGCAGCGTCAGATGTGTATAAGAGACAGGTTTTTATCCGTATATTTTCTGAAGTTTCACGGCACATTTCTTTTTGAAGAAAGCAATTCCATAAGACCATATTTCGTTCATTCCATCATCAATCAGCGGTTCTGCATACTCCCGGTCGAGAATCTGCTTCAGCGCCGCATCGCACTGCGCCTCCATGTCGTTCCGGCTCCTGGCGCGCTTGGTCTCAATGATCATCCCCTGCTCGCCGGTGGCATTCTCGATCTGAATGTCGCTTCTTCCCGTTCCAGCTTCACGGTTGGAGAGGATCTTCCAGTCGCTTTTTCCCTTCAATAGTCCAAGCAGGAAGCCGTGATAGAAGCCTTCATAGCTGTCATAATAGCTGATCGTGCCGCGAAGCTGTTCATTCAATATTGTCTCCACCTGTTCTGCATTTCCGCTCTCCAGCGCATGACACAGGATTTCCACGCTGCTCTTCTGTCTGACGATCTTCTCGGCAAACCACTTCTGGATCTTCTCGATGAAGATATCCCTGATCTCGCGGTTGGGGATGACCAGACTTGCAAAGTCATCGTCCGACTTTGGTGCGTTCCTGTCCACCGTCAGGTAGCCGGTCAGAAACAGCACGCTCCACAGGTTATCGATGCTTTCTGTCAGTTCGCCATAAGTCAGTGTCTCCACGATCTTCTTGCGGATCGTTTTTCTCGCCACAAGCTGTTCGATCTCGCTGCGCGTCGTCACATCGGCCATGTCGATGAACTGCTTCACCAGCGAATTAGACGAAGTGTTATTCCAGTAGGGTTTCGGTTTTGCCTCCGGATCGTCCAGCAGTTTGTCGCAGTGGTTGACCACATCCCACGGGCAGTAGACGTCCGCGTCACCGAAATGATACCCGTCATACCATGCCCGCATGTCATCACGTGCATACTCCATGCCGTAATCCGTCAGCAGTGTCTGGACATCATCCTCCGTGAAGCCAAAGTATTCATCGTACCGTGTATCCGTAATGGTATCGACTTTGAGGTTATTGATGCCGGTGAATATACTCTCCTTCGAGATGCGCAGGCAGCCGGTTACAACCGCGAAATACAGATCCGGGTTGGTTTTGAATGCCTCGCCGAAGAAGCCTCGCAGGAAAGCAACCATCTGATCGTAATAGCCATTGATGTGGGCCTTGTCCAGCGGCACATCATATTCATCGATCAGCAGGATGACTTGCTCGCCGTAGTGGGCGTGGAGCATGCGCATCAGGGTGACGAGGGCGGCCTGCAGATCATTTTCTCCCGAATTTGCGCTCTTCAGGCGCTTAAAGATCAGCCTGTCATCTTCATCTGTTTCTAAATCATTCTCAAGGAATACCATGCGTTTACACTCGTTGGCAACAAGATACGCCAACCATTGAATGGCATCTCTATACGTCATCCCTTCCACACCTTTGAGCGAAAGGAATACAACGGGATGCTTTGCCTGATACTCTTCGCAGAGCTGTTTTTCTTCGCTGATCGCCAGACCGTCGAAAAGTAATTTGTCCGAGCCAATTTCAAAAAAGCTCTTAAGCATGCTCATATTTAACGTCTTGCCAAAGCGCCTGGGGCGGGTAAAAAGGTTTATCTTTCCTGCCTTGTTCAGTAAGTCCTTGATAAACAGCGTTTTGTCAATATAATATAAATTTTCTCTGCGGATCTCTTCAAAGCTATCATATCCAACCGGCAGTTTTTTTCTCTCCATATACGGTCTCCTTTTCCAGCGGCGCATCTGTTTTCAAAGCATAAGCTTATAGCTTCCCGCTTTCATTTTATCTCAGTACGGGCTTAATATCAAGCGTTTCCACGCACGGTCAACCGCAGATTCATCCAACAGAAATTCCTGCTGTCACAGATGCGTATTATTACGCTTTTTGGTGTCATGCCAACAGTAGGTAGATCCGACGGCAATTTGTGATTGTGCCGGTGAAAAAAACAGTGTATATTAATGTCAGAAAACGGATTTCCGGGGAAGTGAGGCACATAAATGCAAAAGAGCCATTTTGTCTATGTGATGCGTATGCTGGTGACGCTGCTGGCTGTTTTTCTGCTTTCCATACTGCTGAATCGCGCCGGGATCGGGCGGGAAAATATTCTGATGCTGTTTATTGTCGGCGTACTTCTGGTGTCGTACTGCACCAATGGATACCGGTATGGGATCATCGCGTCGCTGATCAGCATGATGATCTTTAATTATCTTTTCACGGAGCCGTTTTACAATTTTTCTATTTCAGATCCGAACGATGTGATCACGCTGGTTTTCTTCCTGCTGTCCGCTTTGATTTCCGCGAATCTGACCGTCCGCTTTCAAAAACAGGTGAAGGTGGCGACGGAAAATGAACAGTTGGCCCGGGCGCTTACGCTGGAACAGGAGCGGATCCAGTTCGCAATGGAGAAGGAACAGATGCGCAGCGGACTTCTGCGCAGCATTTCCCATGACCTTCGCACGCCGCTTACGGGAATTGCCGGGGCCAGCGGCCTGCTCGTCCAGAGGGGGATGCAGCTTGAACGGGAAAATATCGTCAGTCTGGCAAGGGATATCAACGCCCAGTCGGACAGCCTGATCCAACTGGTGGAAAATATTCTGAATATGACAAAAATTGACACAGGCAATCTGGTGATTGAGAAAAATCCGGAGGCGGTGGAGGACATAATCAGCAATGCGGTCTTTTATATAAAGGGACGGCGGCAGAACAGGAAGATCGAGGTATCCGTGTCGGAGGATGTTTTCATTGTGCCGATGGACGGAAGAATGATGGTGCAGGTGCTGAGCAACCTGCTGGACAATGCGGTGAAGCATACAAAGGATGATGGAACGATCGCGATCCGTGTCTGGAAAAAAGAGGACATGGTCTGGTTTGCGGTAGAGGACGACGGAACGGGAATCGATGACAGCATCATGGACTGCCTGTTCGAGGAGTTTACGACCTTCCGTCCCGGGGGCCTGGACACAGGAAAGGGGATCGGGCTTGGGCTTGCGATCTGCCGGGCGATTGTGACGGCCCACGGCGGTACGATCAGCGGGGAGAACAGGCCGGAGGGCGGCGCGCGCTTTTTGCTTGGCTTGCCCGGGGAAGCTGAGTGATGCGCGGAGAGCTGAAAAATATGGACAAAATACTCATTTTCCCCGGAAAAGGCCGGGGGAAATGTGGATAAAGCAGGAAAGGAAGAAACAGGCTGTGGAAAACAAAGTTTCTGTATTGATCATAGAAGATGATAAGTACATATCGAATTTTATCTGTATGAGTCTGGAGCAGGAAGGGTATCGTTATATAAAGGCGGATACGGGACAGGAGGCGCTGCGTCTGTGCAACCAGGAGAATCCCGACGTCATCATTCTTGACCTGGGACTTCCCGATATAGATGGAATTGAAGTAATTAAGCGTGTCCGCAGCAGTTGTGAAAAGCCGATCATCGTTGTGTCTGCGAGGCAGGAGGAGGGCGAAAAGATCAGGGCGCTTGATATGGGCGCGGATGATTACGTCGTCAAGCCCTTCTATATGGGAGAGCTGCTGGCGCGGATCCGCGTGGCGGTGCGCAAGACGGACAAATCATCAAAAAGAGAGGCGGAGCGCATTTTTCAGCGTGACTACCTGAAAATTGATTTTGAGAAACGTGCTGTGTACGTGGAGGATAAGAAGATCCATCTGACGCCGATTGAATACAGGCTTCTGGCGCTTCTCGTGGCCAACCGCGGCAAGGTGCTGACCCACAATCAGCTCCTGAATAAGATATGGGGAAGCACGGAGGGCGGAGACGCCAACAGCCTGCGGGTATTTATGGCGACGCTGCGCAGAAAGATCGAGAAGGATACCACCAATCCGAGATTTATCATAACGGAGGTGGGAGTGGGATACCGGTTTTCCGAGAAGGAATGAAAAATGCCCGTCTATTGCGTTTTCTGCCATTTGCCGCTGATGTAGCGCAGAGAAAAGCAGATGCCCCGGAACAGCCAGTCGATTTCCATGGCGATCCAGACTCCGAATACGCCCCAGCCCAGATACACGCCCAGCAGGAAGCAGAAGCCGATCCGGAAGACCCACATGGACAGGATCGACAGTACCATCGTGTATTTCACGTCGGAGGCAGCCCGCAGGACGTTCGGCAGGGTAAAGGCCAGCGGCCAGATCGTAACGACTCCCGCTGAGTGCGCCCAGATGATTCTGGTGGTGTACCCCGATGCTTCCGGTGAAAGATGGTACAGACGGATCAAAAACGGAAGCGCCAGAAGTGTCGCAATACTGATGACCGTAATGCACGCATAAGTAATGAGCATCAGCTTTTTCACGTAATAGCGTGCCTGTTCGAAATCCCCTGCTCCGGCGCACTGTGATACTACGGTCAGCATGGCAAAGCCCATGGCCATACCGGAAAGTATCTGGAATGATGCAATGTTGTTGCTGACGGCGTTGGCCGCGATGGAGGCCGTTCCGAAGCTGGAAACGACGCTGAGCACCAGGATCTTGCCGAGCTGGAACATACTGTTTTCCAGGCCGTTTGGAATGCCGATCCCGAGGATCTTTTTCAGGAGCGCAAAGTCAAAGCGGAAGGAGAACGGCAGCGGAATATGTACGGTCTTATTCTGGTTTGTCAGCATTTTCAAAATCACGACAGCGCCGGTCATACGGGAAACAAGCGTTGGGATCGCAGCTCCGGCTACCCCCATATGCAGTCCGAAAATGAGGATGGCGTTGCCCGTAAGGTTGATGCCGTTCATGACCAGCGACATGTACATGGCTGTTTTGGAATCGCCCATTGAGCGGAAAATAGCAGCTCCGGCATTGTAAAGCGCGATAAACGGAATGGAAGCGGTGACGATCAGCAGATAGATATTGCAGTTCGCCGTGACCTCCTCCGTAATCCGGCCGAATACAACTTGCAGGATAAACGGTTTGCCCAGATATGTGAGCGCCATGATGACGGTGGAAAAAACGGCAGTAAATAGAATGAGCTGATTCGCTGCCCGGCAGGCCACATCCGGCTCCCTTCGTCCGATCTGCTGCCCGCAGATGACGGCGCCGCCGGTGCCGAGGGCTGCGAACAGATTGATCAGCAGAATAAAGATACTGTCTGCCAGAGAAACGGCAGAAACGGCGGATTCTCCCGCACTTGCTACCATCATGGAGTCAGCCATTCCGACGGTGATGGCCAGCATCTGCTCCAGGACTGTCTCTTATACACATCTGACGCTGCCGACGACTTAATAGG
>CAMTFT010000164.1 GCA_947071365.1 uncultured bacterium
TTCCTTACTGGCTGTAAGGGATATTAACCATATTTATATTGTAGTAGAAAGGAGAGCAAAACATGAGAAATCTGGACAAGTACAAGGGAGTCATCCCGGCATTTTATGCGTGTTACGATGAAGAGGGCAACATCAGCCCGCAGGGGGTTCGCGCACTGACAAAGTATTTTGTGGAAAAGGGAGTGAAGGGCGTATACGTGAACGGTTCCTCCGGCGAATGTATTTACCTGAGCGTGGAGGATCGGAAGATCGTGCTGGAAAATGTGATGGAGGCATCAAAGGGAAAGCTGACGGTGATTAATCACGTTGCCTGCAATAACACGAAGGAGAGCATGGAGCTGGCAAGACACGCGGAGAGCCTTGGCGTGGATGCGATCGCAGCGATTCCGCCGATCTACTTCCATCTGCCGGAGCATGCGATTGCGCAGTACTGGAATGATATCAGTTCTGCGGCGCCGAATACGGATTTTGTCATCTACAATATTCCACAGCTTGCGGGTGTATCGCTGACCATGGATCTGTTTGCTGAAATGAGAAAAAATCCGCAGGTCATCGGCGTGAAAAATTCCTCTATGCCGGTGCAGGACATCCAGATGTTCAAGCAGGCAGCCGGACCGAATTATATCGTCTTTAACGGCCCGGATGAGCAGTTCATGAGTGGACGCGTTATTGGTGCAGAGGGCGGTATCGGCGGTACGTACGGTGTTATGCCGGAGCTTTTCCTGAAGCTGGACGAGCTGGTGCGCATGGGCCGGATGGAGGAGGCAAAGCTGCTTCAGTACGACATCAATGAGATCATTTATAAGATGTGTTCAGCTCATGGAAATATGTACGGTGTGATCAAGGCTATTCTGAAAAAGAATGAAGGGCTGTGCCTTGGCAGCGTCAGAAAACCGCTTCCGCCGCTTGCGCCAAAGGACAGAAAAGTGGTGGATGAGGCTGCGCAGATGATTCAAAACGCAAAGGCAAAATATCTGTAAGAGGAAAACAAAGGAGGGAGATTATGCAGGGCTTTACAGTAATTGATTTAATCATTCTGATCGTATATCTGGCGGCGGTTCTGTTCGCCGGGCTGCATTTTGCAAAACGGGAGATGAAGGGGAAGGAATATTTCAAGGGAGACGGAACGATACCGTGGTGGGTGACTTCCGTATCGATATTTGCCACCCTGCTCAGCCCTATTTCATTTCTGTCGCTGCCCGGCAATTCTTATGCCGGCACGTGGCTCATGTGGTTTGCTCAGCTTGGAATGCTGCTGGCTATTCCGCTGACGATCCGCTTTTTCCTGCCGATCTACAGCCGGCTCGACATTGATACGGCATACCATTATCTGGAGCTTCGTTTCGGTAGCAAGGGGCTGCGGGTGTTGGGCGCAGTCATGTTCATCGTTTACCAGGTGGGACGTATGTCGATCATCATGTACCTTCCCTGCATGGTTCTGGGAACACTCACCGGAATCAGTGTCAATCTGCTGATTATCATTATGGGAGTGATCGCGATCATTTACTCCTATACCGGCGGCCTGAAATCTGTTCTCTGGACAGACTTTATCCAGGGCTCCGTACTTATTATCGGCGTAACTTTTGCCCTTATTTTCCTGGTCGTTCATATTGATGGGGGAATGGCAGCGGTCTTTTCCGCGTTTACGACAGAGGGAAAGTTTCTGGCGGCAGATCAGCCGGTCTTTGATATCAATCTTCTGAAGGACAGCGTATTTCTGATGATCGTGGGGGCAGGTTTCAATACTATGGGCTCTTACGTTTCGAGTCAGGATATTGTACAGCGTTTTACCACGACGACAGATACGAAAAAGCTGAATAAAATGATGCTGACAAACGGGATCCTGTCTATTTTTATCGCAACAGTATTTTATCTGATCGGTTCCGGATTGTACGTTTTCTACCAGCAGAATGCGCTCCCGCCCGCAGCGGCGCAGGATCAGATCTTTGCATCATATATTGCCTTTGAGCTTCCGGTGGGCATTACGGGACTTCTTCTGGCAGCGATCTATGCGGCTTCACAGTCGACGCTTTCCACAGGACTCAACTCCGTGGCGGCAAGCTGGACGCTGGATATTCAGGCTAATTTGAGTAAGAAGGAGCTGAGCTTCGAGAAGCAGACGAAGATCGGGCAGTACGTATCTTTGCTGGTGGGAATTTTTGCGATCGTCGTATCCATCGTGCTGGCGAATGGCGGGATCAAATCGGCGTATGAGTGGTTCAATGGATTCATGGGGCTCGTTTTGGGAATCCTGATCGGAACGTTTATCCTCGGTGCTTTTACAAAGGTGGCGAATACCTTCGGAACGACGCTGGCCTTTATTGCGGCGTCTGCCGTGATGATCGGAATTAAATATTTCGCCCCGGCGGGAGCCGTATCGATCTGGTCATACTCCATTATTTCCATCGCTGTATCTCTGGTGGTGGGCATACCGGCAAGCTATATTTCGAGGAAGGTGACTTCTGATACATCGGTGCCGGCCCCGAATACGACGATCTACCGGAGCTGAATGAGGAAGGAGATGATACCGTGATATTCGGAAATCTGAGCAAACTGAGTGGGTATCCGTTTCTGGAAAAGGAGGTTCTGAAATGTTTTGAGTATGCTGCCTCGCATGATCTGGCTGGCTTTGAAAAAGGAAGCTATGAGATCGATGGGGAGCGGCTGTTCGTCAACATCGTGGAATATACCACCAGAGAGGCCAGCGAACGGTTCTGGGAGGCGCACAGAAATTATCTTGATGTTCACCTGATGCTTTCCGGCACAGAACAGATAGACCTGAATTTTATCCAGAATATGGAGCAGAAGGAATTTGTGGAAGAGGATGATTTTCTTCCGCTGGAGGGGGAAAAGAACGGTTCAGTCATTTTGACGAAGGGAGATTTTCTGATCTGTTATCCATCGGATGGACACCGCACGGCAGTGGCCGTGAAGGAACCGGAAACGATTAAAAAGGCGATCTTCAAGGTGGCTGTCGCGGTGCGGGGTTAGCCGGAAGAAACGGAGCAGGAGAAGGAAATGAGTATGAAAAAATATGTGAGCATTGATATCGGAGGAACAGCAATCAAATATGGGCTGATTGACGGGGATGGGACGATCCTTGACAGAAACCAGATGGCAACACAGTCCTGGCTGGGCGGGCCGTCTGTTTTAAAAAAGGCGATGGACATCGTGGAATCGTGCAGGCAGAAGGAAGAAGTGAGTGGGATCTGTATTTCCACCGCAGGGATGGTAGATCCCGTAAAGGGGGAGATCTTTCATTCCGCACCGCTGATTCCAGAGTACGCCGGAACGAGGTTCAAAGAGACGATGGAGACGGCCTTTCATATTCCGTGTGAGGTTGAAAATGATGTCAATTGTGCGGCGCTGGCGGAGTACGTGTCAGGGGCCGCACGGGGCAGCAGGACGGCTTTGATGCTCACGGTCGGTACAGGGATCGGCGGATGCCTGATCATGGATGGAGAGATTTACCATGGCTTTGGGAACAGTGCCTGTGAGGTGGGATATATGCACATGAGGGGCAGCGATTTCCAGACGCTGGGGGCCGCAAGTATTCTTGCGAAAAAGGTTGCAAAGTGGAAGAAGGAGCCGGAGGAGCAGTGGAGCGGATACCGCATATTTGAGGAGGCAAAAAAGAAAGATGCGGTGTGTATCAGAGCCATTGATGAGATGGTGGACACGCTGGGACTTGGAATTGCCAACATCTGCTACGTCGTGAATCCGGAGATCGTTGTGCTGGGCGGTGGTATTATGGCCCAGAAGGAGTTTCTAAGTGACAGAATAAACAGGGCTGTGACGCAGTATTTGATTCCGGTCATTGCATCACAGACACGACTTGCATTTGCAGAGCATGAAAATGATGCCGGAATGCTGGGAGCATTTTATCATTTCATGAGCTGCAGGGGGAAAGATAAGGAACGAAAATTATGGAATACTATATTAAATCAGTAGCACCGATCATTGAATCGAACTATGAAAAACTTACGCCGCTGGAAAAGAATATTGCTGATTTTTTTATTCAAAATCAGGAAAAAATGGATTTTTCGGCAAAGGCAATTGCTGAACGACTATATGTGTCTGAGGCTTCTCTTTCACGATTTGCAAAGAAATGCGGCTACAGAGGCTATCGTGAGTTCGTATACCAGTATGAAGAGACTTTTGTGGATAAAAAAGAGTCGATCGCTGAGCCGACCAGGATGGTACTTAACGCTTACCAGGAGCTTTTGAATAAGACGTACAGTCTGATGAATGAGGAACAGATCGCAAGGATCTGCAGATATATCAGTGAGGCGCGGCAGGTGCTGGTCTGCGGCCGGGGCAGCTCGGGCCTGGCCGCCCGGGAAATGGAGATGCGTTTTATGCGCATTGGCGTGGGAATCGATTCAATGCAGGACAGTGACCTGATACGGATGCAGGCGGTATTTCAGAGCGAGGCCAGCATGGTGATCGGCATCAGCATCAGCGGCGAAAAGGAGGAGGTGAGATATCTGCTCCGGGCCGCCCACAGACAGAGGGCAAAGACAGTGCTCATCACAACGAAAAACAGTGATGAATACGATCAGTTCTGTGATGAGGTGGTGTTGATCCCGTCTTTGCAATATCTCGACCATGGCAGTGTGATCTCGCCGCAGTTTCCCATTTTGATGATGCTGGATCTCATCTATTCCTGTTATATTGAACAGGACACCTGCAGAAAGACAGCAATGCTCGGCAACACGCTGAAGGCATTAAAAGGAGAACAGAAATAGTATGATTATAAAAAACGTGCATGTATTTACGGAGGATAAGCATTTTGTACCGGGGATGGTCGTGACGGACGGGGATACTATTTGTGAGGTGATAACAGGGCGGAAAGACAGTGGCGCAGGAGAACTGATCGCAGAGCGGAGGGCAGGCGATGCGGACATCGACGGCCGGGGCTGCTACTGCATTCCGGGAATGATCGACCTTCACTTTCACGGGTGCCGGGGCAGTGATATCGGCGACGGGACGAGGGACGCATTGGAAGTAATTGCGAAATATGAGGCTTCTATCGGCGTGACTTCTATCTGCCCGGCCACGATGACGCTTCCTGTTCCGGAGCTGGAGCAGATCCTTGCGTGTGCGTCGTTTTACCGGGACGAGCAGCAGGAGGGCACCGCGTCCTTCGGAGCGGACCCTGTCTCTTATACACATCTCCGAGCCCACGAG
>CAMTFT010000165.1 GCA_947071365.1 uncultured bacterium
GATGTAGCTCCGTCTCGTGGGCTCGGAGATGTGTATAAGAGACAGGTCTAATCCCAAATAACAGAAAAAGTTTTTCTGTTGCCCTTATCATATCACACAAAATGTCTCTTTACAATCACCTTCCACTTTCCGTTATCTTGTCATGATCGTATCCACCACAGACATTTCCCGAATACGCTTCGATGGCCCCCAGACTGCCAGACACAACGACAGGATTACTACAATAAGTATCAAAAGAAGCTCCCATATCGGAAACTGCCACGTATCACCCCATCGCGATGTCACCAGGAATCGAAACAGCAGGCAATTGACCGGCAAACCGGCTGTACATCCGAACACAATACCAGAGACTGCATACGTAGCAGCCTCCCCGGTCACCATACGCAGAAGCTGGCGTCCGCTCATACCCACGGCACGCATGATGCCGTATTCCTTCATTCGCGCGGAAACGCTCATGGATATACTGTTTACGATGTTGAACACCGTGATCATCCCGATGATCACCAGAAATCCGTATAAGAACAGAGCAAAGGAGTAATACGCCCCTTTTGCCTCCGCATTGCTGGCACGCCGGTCTGACACATCGACGCTGCCTGCAATACTGCGGATCGTTTCCACATCCTCATCCGTGGCATCCGCCGTCATCTGAATATCGATCACCGCATAGCCGCTCTCTCCCGTTATCTCCCGAAACAGCTTTTCTGAGCAGATCAGGGACGCTGTCTTTGCATCCACGGTATACGGACAGTTTGAGAGAACTCCGGCCACAGGCACTGTCCTGCTCCCGGATTCGGACGATACAGTAACCTTTGCACCTTCCTTCATTTCATGCTCTGCGCTATATACCGCCAGCACTGCATTCCCGTCCGCCACGTCTTCCAGACTGCCCGAAAGCAGCATATCCTCCGCCCACTCAAACTGGTATTTTTCATAAGAAAGAAGGAGTACAGAAGCTTCCACCCCATTGACCTTCACAGGGAACTCCGGCGCATACTGCCGTCCAAAAACCTTTTTTACCGCCGGGAGTTCCTCAATCTGCCGGGCAGACTCCGGTGCCAGAGAACAAGTCATCTCACGGCTGGAAACCGTAACGTCTGGCGCATATGGCTGCAGCGGATTGATCGCATGGTGCATGAAATCGATCGCCGTACTGAAAGCCAGAAACAGGATAATGCTGAAAGCAAAGGAACACATCATCAGAATAAAGTTCTTTTTGCTCCCCACAGCGTGATGGATTCCCAGCGCGGCATCTACCCGAAACATTCTCGTATTGGCTGCCCTTTTTACCGCATGAACCGTACCGCTGTTTCCGGATACCGCCGCAAGCGGCGACACCTGGGAAGCTCTTTTTGCCGGTGATCCGGAAGATATAATTACCGTCAACAATCCAATCAGCACCCCGGCAGCCAGACCGGGCAGGCTGACTCCAAACACCGGCATTTCCAGAAACAGCTTCGGACTTAAATAACGCAGCATGGCGCAAAGCCCCCATACCACAGCCACCGCCGCTGCCGCTCCGGCCGGGATGGCCGTTTTACACCAGGAAAGGGCTTCCCTTCGCACGAAGCGTTTTACCTGCTTTCTCGTAGCCCCGAGACAGCGCATCATCCCGAAAAATTCTGTCCGCTGGATCATATTGCTGTTTAAGCTGGCGGAAATCATGAAGATCCCGGCTACAGTAACAAGCACCGCCAGAACGGCCGCCGTCAGATACAGCTTTGCCATGTAGGAATCATTGCTCTGGAGCATAAGAGCCAGCAGCTTTGTATTCTGCATAACGCGTTCTGCCGAAAATCCCAGCCTGCTGCAAATATCCTCTATCGTCTTCTGGATCCTGCATCGTTCTTTAAACTGCACGTAAAACACGTTTTCCTTTTCCCACTCTGATCCAACACCCGGAAATTCTTTCAGACATTCCGTATTCACAAATATGCCGAAAGCATCATTCCTCGTTATCATGGAAGTATTTCCAGTAAACCCTGTTATGCGAAATACACGCTCCCCCTCCGGCATCTTAAGGGTTACAGAATCTCCGATTTTTACGCCCAGCCGCTCCCGTATGCTCTCCGTACAAACCGCATCACCGATATCCTCCGGGAATTCACCTTCCACGACTTTCTGAAACGGCATCATAGTAAGAAATGAAGGATCAAATCCACAGATGACCGTTTCGACTCCCTGTATCTGGTATCCCTGGTTCAGCCCATAATTCAAAGCGCCGTACCAAGAAAAAGACGCCACCTCCGGCCTTGCCGCTATCATCGCCGCCTCTTCCTCACTAATCTGCCTGAACCCCGCATGCCACGTCCCGTTCGCGCGGATCTCCTGAATTTTCTGCGACCGGATCTCCATGTCCGCCATGCTGAAGATCACTGTCACCAGAAATACGGCAAATATAATGCACAGTCTCGTCATACGGCTCTGACGCCGGTGTACCTTCGCTGAAATACCGATCAGCTCCAGATAATTTTTCATGGCCGCACACCTCCCAGATCCGTCAGTTCACCGTCAACGACCCGGAATACCCGATCCGCGTTGGCCGTCAGGTTCATATTATGGGTGATCATCAGAACCGTCTGCTGATAATAGCGCGATGCCTTTTCCAACAGATCCATCACATCCTGACTGCTGCCGGAATCCAGATTCCCTGTCGGTTCGTCTGCGAGAACGAGAACCGGCCTCATGATCAGCGCCCGCCCAATTGCCGTACGCTGCTGCTGCCCGCCGGAGAGCTGTCCCGGAAGATGATGCCGCCGGTCCGCCAGCCCCAGCAGCTCCAGCATTTCTTCCACCCTGTCCTTATCCGGTTTCCGGTAATCCAGAAGCAACGGAAAAATTATATTCTGTTCTACAGACAGCTCTGGGATCAGATGAAAGGACTGAAAGATAAACCCGATGTTTTTTCTCCGGAATACCGTCCTTTTCGTGTCCTTCATCGCAAACAAGTCTTCCCCGTTCAAATATATTTTTCCGGAGGTCGGTTCATCCAATCCGCCGATACAGTTCAGCAGCGTGCTCTTTCCTGAACCCGAGGCACCTACCACCGCAGCAAATTCTCCCCGTTCCATCGTAAGGGACACATGCTTCAGCGCCTGAACCTGACCCTCCCCCGTTCCGTACGTCTTACATAAATCCTCTACCCTCAATATCTGCAATTCATCCACCATTCCTTTCTCTGCTGATAATCTGAGCGAAACCGCTCTGTATTAAAGTATGAAATGTTCTGTGTTACTTCTTCATCAGCATAGCGGACTCACCTTACATCCGGATGAATTTCAGCTTACATATCTGTAAGAAAAGAAATTAAAAATGTAGAGCCCTGGCCTTCGACACTCTGGACAGAGATCACGCCCTCCTGTCCTTCAACGACCGCCTTCGCCAGCGGCAGTCCCAGCCCCACTCCCTGGGTGTTTCCCGAATGGCTGCTTCGGTAAAAACGCTTAAATATATGATGGATATCCTCCGGTGCAATGCCGTTTCCGTTATCCTCCACCATAATCCGCAGCATCGCCGGTGAGCGATACCAGGAAATCAGGATAATCCCGCCTTCCTCCGTATGATCCAGCGCATTCTTTACAAGATTTCCGATCGCCTCACTTGTCCATCCCACATCACAGACTATCATCTCTTCCTTAGAACCGCCAAAAAGGATCTGCTTCTTTTCCTGCTTTGCCCGCTGCAAAAGCTCCCGGCATGATATGTGGGCCAGCTCCTCTATCCGGCATTCCTGCTTTTCAAACACGATGCTGCCCGCATCCAGCCGCATGATCTTGAGCAACGACTGTATCAACTGCTCCATACGCTCCAGGGAATGCATTGTTTTCTCCGCAAAGCTCCGAACCGTCTCCGGATGCTCCGGCTCGTCCATAATGATCTCCGTATACATGTTCAGCGCCGCCAGAGGCGTTTTCAACTGATGGGAAATATCTGAAATTGCGTTTTTCAAAAACTCCTTTGACTGGTGCTCCGCCTCGCTTTTCGCCTGCAGCGCCAGCGCAAGCTGTTCCACAGCGCCGTAAAGCTGGTAGATCGTCCCCTCCTCATTCCCCGGCAGATGACAGTTAAAATTGCCTTCTGAATACTGGGTGATGATATCCGCCGCCTCCTGATAGGAACGTTCCCTTTTTCTGAGGAAACGCCAGACTGCGTACAGAAGAATGACACACGATGCGGCCGTCACCGGCAGAAGAAACGAGCGGAACAATACCGTTTCTTTTCGCACCATGGGAAAAAGATGGTATGCAGCGTTCTTCGTATGGCCGATCTGTCCCAGCAGCTCCTTCGCTTCCTCTGTGATCGTCTCATTACGAAATGACGATGCTATCACGTCAGACGGTACACCCTGCTGCAACAGGCCGGAGACCGCCGAAAGCTCCCTGCTTAAAGCCGCCCGTTTCACGCTGTTTCCCTGCAGCCCTGAACAGATCGCCAGAAACAGCATCAGCAGCACGCACCATCCGATCAAAAAAGTAAAAATGGTTCTTGAGTGTTTTTCATGCAAAAATTCCAAGTCGGTTCACCCCTTCCACTGATACCCGATACCTCTTACTGTCTGCAGATAACACGGCTTCGATGGATTCTCCTCTATTTTCTCCCGCAGCCTCCTTATGTAGACAGACAGCGTATTATCATCTACAAAATTTCCGTTTCCATCCCACATCCGATCCAGCAGTACCGCCCTCGTCAGTACCCTCCCGCTGTTCTTTAAAAACAGGCAGAGCAGGCGGTATTCTGCCGCCGTGAGCTCCAGAAGCTCCCCGCGAAGATACGCTTTTCCCTCCAGAAAATTCACGGTGACGGGGCCAGAGGACTGGCAGTCCATCCGCTGCTCCATCCCGCTGCCCCTGCGAAGGGCAGCCCTTATCCTGGAACAGAGCTCCCCGAGCTTGAAGGGCTTTGTGATATAATCGTCTCCTCCGCAATCCAGCCCGCGTATGATACTCGTCTCCTCGTCCGATGCTGTCAGAAAAATGATCGGCACAGAGTTTCCCTGTTCCCGCAGCCTTTCGCAGAGCGCAAACCCCGTTCCATCAGGAAGCGTGACATCCAGCAAAAGCAGGTCAAACATCTTTCCTTCTCTTAAAAACGTCCACGCTTCCTTCACCGTCCGGGCCTGTGTGACCAGAAAACCGGATTTTTCCAGGGAATATGTCAGCCCTTCCATCAGACTCCCGTCATCCTCCAGCAAT
>CAMTFT010000166.1 GCA_947071365.1 uncultured bacterium
ACCTATTAAGTCGTCGGCAGCGTCAGATGTGTATAAGAGACAGGAATAAGAGAGGTATAAAAATGAGCGATTTTGAAACATGCAGCGGCAATTGCGCAAGCTGCGGTGAAGACTGCGCAGAAGGCGGAGCCACCATCACGCTGACACTTGACAATGACGAAACCATTGAATGTTCTATCCTTACAGTCTATGAAGCAGCAGGCAACAACTACATTGCACTGCTTCCGCTGAACGAACAGGGAATAAACGAAGACGGAGAAGTATTTATTTATCGTTTCAAAGAAGAAAACGGCATGCCTGTCCTTGAAAACATCGAGGATGATGATGAGTACGAGGCTGCTTCCGACGGCTTCGATGAGTGGATCGACTCCATGGAGTACGATGAGCTTGTCGCTGCTGAGGACGAGGACGAAGAATAAAAATCAAAAGCCGCCGTGAGCTGTGTTTGTTCGCTGCCCACGGCGGCCTTTTTCTCATATGTCCTCTTTTATCAGCCCTGCAATAAACGGCGACGGCTCCGCTACCTTCCCATACCGCTCCTTCACATAAAAAAGATGCAGCCTGTCCTTCGCCCTCGTCATCCCCACGTAGAGCAGCCGGCGCTCCTCCTCTATATCAGCTTCCACCGATGCCTTCCGGTGCGGAATAATACCCTCATTCACATCTACGAGAAATACTTCCTTAAATTCCAGCCCCTTGGAGCTGTGCAGCGTTGCCAGCGTGACCGCATCTTCCTTTTTCTTTTTGCCGCCTGCCCTTTTTTCTTCCAGAGCCTTCTTGTACTCCTCCAGATGATCGAACCATTCCTCGTACGTCTTAAAGGGCCTTGCGCACTGCTGAATCTCATCCAGCAGATCCGTCAGCTCCTCCGGTTTCATCCGCCTTGCCTTCGCATACTCCGTGAGATATTCCTCATACTGCATCCCGTAGCGGATGTAATTCACCGCGGCGTAGGGCGACATCTCTGCCAGAAGCTTCAGATCCAGTTCCATCCGGTCGATCCGGTCAAGCATCCATTCTTTATCTTCATAATACGTCCGCAGAGTTTCAAAGGAAACGATCTTCGCATCAATGCTGTCCCTGCTGATATACCGCTTCGGCCGGTTCATCACCTGCAGAAACTCCGTTCTGTCCAGAGCGCATCTTGCCAGGTGCAGATACGCAAAAATATCCTTCGCGATCCAATGCTCATAGATGTTGTGAAGGGCATCCCGCATCTCAAAGGGCACGTTAAATTCCATCAAACGCTGTGCAAACGGCCCTGCGCCCTGATTTGTGCGGAACAGCACGGCAATTTCAGGAAGCGGTATGCCGTTCTCCACGCTCTTTTTTATGCATTTAATAAGTTAGAGGCTCTCATGTTCCTGATTGTCAAATTCCCGCACATCTATATCCGTTCCGCCCTGGCGCACGTGATGAATTTCTTTCTTAAAACGGTTCGTGTTTTCTTCAATGACCTGAATCGCACTTTTTATTACAGGCGCTACCGATCGGAAATTCTGGTCCAGCAAAATCACATCTGTCCCCGGATAATCCTTCGGGAAGTTCAGCATGATCTCCGGCTTCGCGCCCCGGAACCGGTAAATGGACTGATCGTCATCCCCCACGATAAAAAGATTGTCCTCCGGCTTTGCCAGCATCCGCAAAATCTTATACTGCAGCAGATTGATATCCTGAAATTCATCCACAAGAATATACCTGAAACGTTTCTGCCAGCCTTCCAGGATGTCCGGCCTCTTTTTCAGCAGTTCATACGTATAAACCATCATGTCATCGAAATCCAGAAGTCCCATCTCTTTATGTATCTGCTCATACCGGCTGTATATCCTTCGGAACGTTTCCTCCGGACAGGATTTGGAATAATAATGCGCCAGATCGATCTGCTCGTTTTTGACAAGACTGATCTCTGATACCAGCTCCGGCAGCATATCCTTCTCTTCTCCCGGCTCTGCCCGCATCTCCCGCAAAAGCTGCTGCAGAATCTGGTATTTCTTTTCTTCACTGAGGATACTGGCTGATGTAAAACCGTACGCCAGCTTCAGGATTCCGAAAAAAACAGCATGAAACGTTCCGAAAGTCACACCGGGCGATCCTGAAATGGCCGCAAAACGCTGGCGCATCTCCTCCGCTGCTGCCTTCGTAAAGGTAATGACCAGAATTTCCCGGGGCTTTACGTGATGCTCTTCAATCAGATATTTCGTTCTCTGGGTAATAACGAGGGTTTTTCCGGAACCAGGCCCCGCCAGTACCATGGCAGGACCTGTCCCATGGGCGATTGCCCTTGACTGTGCATTGCTTATCTGCATGCCTCACCTAACATTTCAATTGCTTTTCTGATACGTGCTACAGACTCTTCTTTTCCGAGGACCTCCATGATCTCCGTAGCTCCGGCCGGCGTCATCTGCTTACCGGAAACAGCCACACGGATCGGCCACATCACATAATTGACCTTGCAGCCCTTCTCATCCACGTATGATTTCAGCATCTCGAACAGCGCGTCATTCGTGAAATCCTCCTGGCTCTCAATTCTCGGAAGGAGCTCCGTAAGTACCTCATAGCTCGTCTGCTCCGTAGTCTTTGACTTCTTGTGCGCAAACATCGCAGTGTCGTATGACGGAAGCGTCTCAAAGAAATCCACCATCTCCGCAATATCAGGATAAACCTCTATTCTCGTCTTTACCATCCGGGCGATCTTCCTGAAATCAAGCTCCTTTGAGATCGCTTTTTTCAGATACGGAAGCGCAGCCTCGTAGAACTTCTCGTCATCCATCGCTTTTAAGTATTCGCCGTTCATCCAGCGAAGCTTCTGTACGTCAAATACCGCCGGAGACTTGCTCATATGGTGGTAATCAAACGCCTTTACCAGCTCCTCCAGAGAGAAGATCTCACGGTTGTCCTCCGGGCACCAGCCAAGAAGCGCCACATAATTGACGATGGCTTCAGAGACAAAGCCCTGATCCAGCAGATCCTCATAGGAGGAATGGCCGGAGCGCTTCGAAAGCTTCTTATGCTCCTCATTCGTGATCAACGGACAGTGTACGTATACCGGTACTTCCCATCCGAAGGCTTCATAGAGACGGTTGTACTTCGGAGCAGAGGAAAGGTATTCGTTTCCTCTTACGACGTGGGTAATTCCCATCAAATGGTCATCCACTACGTTTGCGAAATTGTAGGTCGGGTATCCGTCCGATTTGATCAGGATCATATCGTCCAGCTCCGCATTCGGCACCTCGATCGTCCCGTAGATCTCATCCACAAATCTCGTCGTACCCTCCTGCGGCACATTCTGGCGGATGACGTACGGTACGCCCGCTGCCAGCCTCGCTTCGATCTCCTCTTTGGAAAGGTGCAGACAGTGCTTGTCGTACACGACGATCTCCTTGCCTGCCACCTCCTGCTTCAGCGATTCCAGACGCTCCTTGTCACAGAAACAGTAATACGCCTCTCCCTTTTCGATGAGCTGCTTTGCGTATTCCATATAGATGCCGGCCTTCTGGCGTTCGCTCTGAACGTACGGGCCGCAGCCTCCGTCCTTGTCCGGACCTTCATCGTGGATCAGTCCCGTCTTCTGAAGCGTGCGGTTGATAATCTCAACAGCGCCCTCAACGTACCGTTCCTGATCTGTATCCTCAATACGCAGCATGAACGTACCATCCTCATGCTTCGCGATCAGATACGCATACAAAGCAGTCCTTAAATTTCCCACATGCATCCTTCCCGTGGGACTCGGTGCAAATCTTGTCTTTACTTTACTCATAATCTCTTTCTCTCCTCGCATTTGCTGTAAAACTTCTTCGCCCGGGCTAAATTAAGCCCCTGGGCTTTATTTAAAACGAATCTGACGCGACACACTGAGGGCCAGCGCCATCTCCGCCATCAAAAACAGAATCGACGTACCTCCGTAACTGACGAAGGGCAGTGTAATACCGGTGGTCGGAATGATATTCGTCACCACCGCGATATTCAGAACGACCTGCAGCGCGATATGCACAAAAATACCGGAGGCTATCAGAGAACCCAGCAGATCCGGTGCATTCTGTGCGATAAAGAACAGCCGGTACAGCATCATCACAAACATCAGAATCACGAGCACAGCGCCGAAGACGCCAAGCTCCTCACATATAATTGAAAAAATCATATCGTTCTGGGCCTCAGGAAGCGCCCCCAGCTTCTGCGTGCTGTTCCCAAGCCCCTTGCCGAAAAATCCGCCGGAACCGATCGCATACAGCGCCTGCATAACCTGATAACCGCCCAGGCTGGAATGAGCCTCCGGGTCGAGCCATACCTTGATTCGCTGAATACGGAAGCTGTCGGAATTGGCAGCGCTGTTCACAAGGAAGGCCACAGCGATCGCGATCAGCACAGCGCCGATCCCCGCCGCGATCACAAACGGGGCCGTCTTTGGATGCGCAATAAACACAAGTACAGCCGTGATACCGGCAATAATGATCGCCGTACTTAAATTCTCCGTGAAAATATACGTGCATCCCGCGGAAAGCATACCGAAGCCGAACACGATGGCCGGAGCCTTCCACCCTCTTAGATAATGCCCCATCTTCACGATCAGCACGGGAAGGAACAGTATAATCGCCAGCTTTGCCAGCTCCGCCGGCTGGAAAGAGATCGGCCCGAAATAGATCCAGCGCTTCGCACCGTTGACCTCACGGCCGATAAATTTCGTAATGATCAGAAATCCGACAGATACCCAGTATATCGGCACTGCAAACCGCGCAATAAAATGATAGTCGATCTGTGACCCCACCAGAGCCAGAATAAGCGCACCGACACTGATGACCGCCTGCTTTCGGAAATAGGACATATCATCCCCGCCAGTCTCCAGCATGGCCTCATAAGCGCTGGTACTGTACAGCATGACAAGCCCGAAACACGTCAGCAGAATCACGATCGCCAGCAGGTTGTAGTCATAATAATCCCGCTCCGCGCCGATGACCCTGCGCACATATTTTTTATTGGAATTTCCTGTCTTTGCCGGAGAAGGTTTCTTCTGGACAGGACGTAAATGATTCGATCTGGTTGCCATAAAACACCTTCAATCTTTACTTCTTCTGCAAATTACCCGGTAATCATACCATATCTGTTCTTTTTTTTCCACCCCTACGCAAAATAAAATTGCGTAAAAGATTCTTCGGATCTGCCTGTTCATTGATATATAGAATCTGTCTCTTAT
>CAMTFT010000167.1 GCA_947071365.1 uncultured bacterium
AGATGTAGCTCCGTCTCGTGGGCTCGGAGATGTGTATAAGAGACAGGTGCTTTATGGTTCTGATCATGAGGCTGATGGAGATGGAATTTGCAATTGCATCGTATTCTCTGGAGGGCCTTGTCTTTACGGTACAACTCGTGGCCGTTGTATTCCTCGTATCGTCCCTGGCCTCTGCGATCTATCTTGGAAGGGTACGCATATACAGCCTGATCTACGGAGAAAAGAAGGTGGAAAAACAGATCCATCATCCGCTGTTCTGGGCGGTGCTGGCACTTATTTTCTTTGCAGTCATGGTCATGAGCTGTGTCGGTCTGCGTACAGAGCTGCGAAAGGCGATCCTGACATATTCAGACAATGCAGCAGGTATGCTGAAAAGTATTGCGTTGTTTGCGGTCAGCCTTATTTTGTTTCACATTTCGCTGGCGCGCAGCATCGTGAGACTGATGCAGAAAAACAGACGTTTCGCCGCGTATGGTACGAACACATTCATCCTGCGTCAGCTCGGCTCAGTGCTTCGGACGAATTCCGTTATGCTGGGGGTGCTGGCAGCACTGATGACTTTTGCGGTGATAGGCGCAAATATGTCGTTTCTGCAAAAGATTACGGAGGAGGAAGCGCTGCGCAGGGATTTGCCGTATGATATTATGTATGCGGGGAACCTGACAAACGAAGGATATTCCCTGTTCTCTTCCGATGAACCGGAACTGTCGATCCAGGAGGCGGAGGAGAAGATCGAAGAGTATGCCGATATAAAGGCGAAGCATCCGTACACGCTGTACACAAACGGCGAATCGTATTTTTACGGCTTTACACGATATGCGGGAAGTCCGCAGATGCGCGATTATTATATGAAGGAAAGCGATTTTAATGAATTTGTAGTGCCGTTGGGATATGAACCGGTACAGCTTAAGGATCAGTATTTCGTGGTGGCGAACGATGCGCAGATGGCGCAGATCGACTGGTCAAAAACGCAGCTTTCTCTGAACGGGAAAGAGTATTATTACGTGGATGCGCCGCAGCAGGAATACCGTATCTTCCAGTATATTATGTTTTTTGTAGTGGTGCCGGATGAGGCGGCGCAGCAGATGACACCGGAACAGGATTTTGTGGTATATGAGCTGGAAGAGGGGAGTTATGATCTGGAATCCATTCAGAAGCTGGAGCGGGCGCTGACCTTTACGGTGACGGAAACGTATATGGGAGAGACCGTTGACTATGAAATGTGCAATTACTATTTCAAGGAGTTAAGCCGTCAGGACCGCAACAGTAATGTGGCGATCTATGTGGTAGGCGTTCTGTACATTGCAGCCGTATTCCTTTTGATGGCAATGGCGATCCTGGCGCTTAAGACACTTTCCAATATTTCTGAGGATAAAAAGCGGTATCAGATCCTGTTCCGTCTGGGAGCGGGACGGCAGGAGCAGTGTCAGGCGCTGCGCCGCCAGACATTTTTCTTTTTCTTCCTGCCCTTTGCGGTTCCGATGCTGACCGGGATACCGGTGGTTCTGATCAGCGCGGAGGCGATGCGGCTGTGCGACTTTGCAAATCAGGTGGGTATGGTCTATGCGATCGCGCTGACGGTGGCAGTTGTCATGGCGCTGATCTATGTGCTGTACTATATGGCGACGTATCAGATCGCGAAGAGGGCGGTAATTGTTTCATAACGACAGAGCAGATATTTAATGGCTGGACGGCCGGAAGGTGATGACTTTCCGGTTGTCCGGCCGTTTTTTATTAATGAAAAATAGGAAGGTTTACCTTAAAAACTGCAGCAGGTTATTGCAGAATTAAAATATTCGTCTTACTGTAGAAATAGTGACAGAGCCCCTGAAAATATGATATACTACCTTTGTTTCATATGTAAGCGCGAGATAAAGGAGAAGAACGTGAATTTTACACATTTGCACGTCCACACAGAATACAGTCTGCTGGACGGTTCAAATAAGATAAAGGAATATGTGGCGAGGGTCAAGGAGCTGGGCATGGACAGCGCAGCTATCACAGATCACGGTGTGATGTACGGCGTCATCGATTTTTACCGGGAAGCCAGGGCGGCAGGCATCAATCCCGTTCTGGGCTGTGAGGTGTACGTGGCGCCGAATTCCAGATTTGACCGGGAGCTTGGAAGCGACGAGGACAGATACTACCATCTGGTACTTCTGGCGGAGAATAATACGGGCTATGCCAATCTGATGAAGATCGTTTCCAAGGGCTTTGTGGAGGGCTTTTATTATAAGCCCAGAGTGGATATGGAAGTGCTGCGGGAATATCATGAGGGGATCATCGCCCTCAGTGCGTGTCTGGCCGGAGAAGTGCAGAAATATCTGGTGCGGGGCATGTACGAGGAGGCCAGAGAGGCGGCCCTCAGATACAGAGATATTTTTGGTGAGGGCAATTACTTTCTGGAGCTGCAGGATCACGGGATCGCAGAGCAGAAGCTGGTCAACCAGCAGCTCCTTCGGATGAGCCGGGAGCTGGGTATTGAGCTGGTGGCGACGAATGACGTTCATTATACGTACGAGAACGACGCAGCCTCCCATGATATTCTGCTGTGTATCCAGACGGGAAAGAAGCTGGCGGACGAGGACCGTATGCGCTATGAGGGCGGCCAGTATTACGTAAAGTCGCCGGAGGAGATGGCGGAACTGTTTCCGTATGCGCCCCAGGCGCTGGAGAATACATGGAAGATCGCGCAGCGCTGCCATGTGGAGATAGAGTTCGGCGTTACGAAGCTGCCGAAGTTTGACGTGCCTGCCCCGTATACTTCCTGGGAATATCTGAACAAGCTGTGTTACGAAGGGCTGGAACGACTATATAAAGAACGGGCACAGGAACAGAAGCCGCGGCTGGAATATGAGCTGTCTGTCATTCAGAAGATGGGATATGTGGATTATTTCCTGATCGTATGGGATTTTATCCGGTTTGCCAGAGAGCATGATATCATGGTGGGGCCGGGACGTGGTTCTGCGGCGGGCAGTATCGTGTCATACACGCTGGGGATCACGCAGCTTGATCCGATCCGTTACAATCTTCTGTTCGAGCGTTTCCTGAATCCGGAGCGTGTATCGATGCCGGATATTGATATTGACTTCTGCTTTGAACGAAGGCAGGAGGTCATTGATTACGTAGTGCGCAAATACGGCAAGGACCGGGTGGTGCAGATCGTCACCTTCGGTACGCTGGCGGCTCGTGGTGTGATCCGGGATGTGGGGCGTGTCATGGATATGCCGTATGCGCTGTGCGATACGATTGCAAAGATGGTGCCCCAGGGACCTCAGGCGATGAACATTACGATCGACCGGGCGCTGGAGATGAGCCAGGAGCTGCGTACCATGTATGAGAATGATGCGCAGGTGCATGAGCTGATCGACATGTCAAAGAGGCTGGAGGGATTGCCGCGGCATACCTCCATGCATGCGGCTGGCGTTGTGATCAGCCAGAAGGACGTGGATGAGTACGTGCCGCTCTCCAGAGCTTCTGACGGAACGATCACGACCCAGTTCACGATGACGACACTGGAAGAGCTGGGGCTTCTGAAAATGGATTTTCTGGGTCTTCGTACCCTGACTGTGATTCAGAATGCCGTACGGCTGGCCGAGAAGAGCAGCGGCAAAAAAATAGACATGCAGGAGATCGATTACGATGACAAGGCGGTGCTGGACTCCATCGGTACGGGAAAGACGGAGGGCGTGTTCCAGCTTGAAAGCGCGGGGATGAAGAGCTTCATGAAGGAGCTGAAGCCCAGAAGCCTGGAGGACGTCATCGCCGGTATCTCACTGTACCGTCCGGGGCCCATGGATTTTATTCCGAAATATATCCATGGCAAGGATCACCCCGGAGATATCACGTACGACTGCCCGCAGCTTCAGCCGATTCTGGAATCGACGTACGGATGTATCGTTTATCAGGAGCAGGTCATGCAGATCGTGCGTGATCTGGGCGGATATACGCTGGGACGGAGCGACCTGGTGCGAAGGGCGATGTCGAAGAAAAAGGCATCTGTCATGGCGAAGGAACGCCAGAATTTTGTGTATGGCAATTCTGACGAGGGCGTACCGGGCTGCGCGGCCAACGGCATCGATGAGAAGACGGCAAATAAGATTTTTGACGACATGACGGATTTTGCAAAGTACGCCTTCAACAAGTCCCATGCGGCGGCGTATGCGGTGGTGGCGTACCAGACGGCGTATCTGAAATACTACTATCCGGTGGAATTTATGGCGGCGCTGATGACATCCGTGATCGATAACCCGGGGAAGGTGGCGGAATATATTCTGACCTGCCGCCAGATGGGGATCGGCATCCTGCCTCCCGATATCAATGTGGGGGAGAGCAGCTTTTCCGTGGATGGCCACAATATCCGTTACGGCCTTTCCGCCATCAAGAGTATCGGCCGTCCTGTGATCGATACGATCGTAGAAGAACGAAAGATGCGCGGGCCGTACCGGAGCATTGCAGATTTTATAGAGCGCGTTTCGGGAAAAGAAGTAAATAAGAGAACGCTGGAAAGCCTGATCAAGTCCGGGGCGCTGGACAGTCTTGGCGGGACGAGAAAACAGTTCATGCAGGTGTACGGCGGAGTAATGGAGCGGGTAGCCCAGGAGAAAAAAAGCGCCGTCACGGGACAGATGTCACTGTTCGATCTGATGGGCGAGGAAGAAAAAAAGGAATACGAGCTTCAGATGCCGGATGTGGGCGAGTTCGATAAGGAGCAGGTTCTGGCCTTTGAAAAAGAAGTTCTTGGCATTTACGTCAGCGGTCATCCGCTGGAAAAATACGAGGCGCTCTGGAGAAAGGGGATTTCGAATGTCACCTCAGACTTTGCTCTGGATGATGAGACGGGAGTCTCAAAGGTACAGGACAACAGTACGGCGGTCGTGGGCGGCATGATCACCGGAAAAACCATTAAATACACGAAGACGAATAAAACGATGGCTTTTCTGACGCTGGAGGATCTGGTGGGAACGGTGGAAATCGTCGTATTTCCCCGGGACTACGAGAAAAATACGCAGTTTCTGACCATGGACCGGAAGGTGTTTGTCCGGGGCCGGGTAAGCTGCGAGGACGATAAGCCCAGCAAGCTGATCTGCGAAAAGATATGGCCCTTCGAGGATGTGCCTCAGGAGCTGTGGGTGCAGCTGTCTCTTATACACATCTGACGCTGCCGACGACTTAATAGGTGTAG
>CAMTFT010000168.1 GCA_947071365.1 uncultured bacterium
CGCGATGTAGCTCCGTCTCGTGGGCTCGGAGATGTGTATAAGAGACAGTTTCAGGTGGGTGATTATATTATAACCCAGGGTGAGGAGGGAACCGTAAAGAAGATAGAGATTCTGTATACTACGCTCCATACGATGGATAACCGTCGCGTTATCGTACCGAACGGCAATCTGGCAAACAATGTTATTGTCAATGTGACTGCTTCCGACAAACGGAAGCTGGAGATCAAGGTCGGGATTTCCTATGAGGACAGCATCCAAAAGGCCCGGGCCGTGATGGAGCGGCTGACCGAGGAAGAGGCGGATGTGCTGAAGGATGAGGAGCATCAGGTCTTTGTGGCGGAGCTTGCCGAAAGCAGCGTGATCATGGGAATGCGATGCTGGGTGAAGACGGAGCAGTATCATCCCGTGCTCTGGCGATTGAATGAGAAAATAAAAGAAGGGTTCGAAGCGGAGGGGCTTCATATTCCGTATCCGCAGATCGATATTCATTTGAAGGAAAAATAGAGTTTCTAAATATGCATGTGCTTAATATGCATACGGTGCAAAAAAGTGTGCTTCCCTTTGCTTGCGTGAAAAACGAAGGCAGGAGAAGCACACTTTTCATATATCTGTCATAATCGAAGCATATTTACCGATTATAAATCATGAACGTATTGCGGCTTCGAGAATCCTACTGATAACAGACTACATGGTATTTGTAGCCGGCAGCGCCATGGATCAGACTACGGGACAGTTGTAGCAGAGAACCCGTGGATCTACTGATAACAGACCACAGGATATCCATAACTGACAGTCTCATAGATCAGCTTGGCCGCTTCGGTGGGGAGATTCACGCAGCCGTGGGAACCGTTGCTGCGGTAGATGCTGCCGCCGAATTCATTACGCCAGTTGGCGTCGTGTAATCCGATGTTGCCATTGAAGGCCATCCAGTACTCTACGTAGGAGCTGTAGCCCGGGCCGTTGAGGACATCCGGGGACTGCATGTAGAAAATACTGTATACACCGCCGGGGGTCTGGTTGTCTGTGCCGAAGGTGCCGGATACACAGTCCGTTTCCAGAAGCTGACGGCCGTCTTTGTAGAGCCATACCTTCTGGTTTTCAAGGTCTATCTCCACGTAGCTGTCGCCGATGTCGTTTGTCTCGCCAAATGCGCCGCCCTCATGAGCCCAGACAGGTTCCACCGTTTCAAGTGACGTGGACTGCAGAAGCTCCTGGATCTGAGCTTTTGTTGATTCCGTGTCGAGCTTCCAGCCAAAGTTGCCCTTGTACAGTGTGATCTCTGTGCCGTGGCTGGTACGGAATCTTCTGGGATTTCCCTGGGTATCGTATTTCTGCGCGAGCTGTTCTACGTAGGAAGTGAGGAAATCCGGGTCGAGAGTGAGCTTGTGATCCTCCGTTTCTATCATGTGTTCCCGCAGATCAGAGCTTCGCAGGAACTCGTACTTTGTTCCGAATTTCATGGCAATGCGGAGATCCCGGCATTCGCCATCCTCGGAGTAGGGATTTATGAGATCCGTGTCAGCCGATGCTTCGGCACTGATCCACGTACTGTTCAAAAGCCACATCTGGCTGCTGTTTCCCGTAAAATCACTTAAAATCACAGAAGCTCCATTGAAAGGCTCATCTGCGACCAGTGTCAGGTATTTCCCATCGCGGGACTGTATGTAGAAGGCTCCGTTTTCCGCATTCTTAAGCTGCCAGGACTGGGATGCGGCATACCCGGAATCCTCAGGATGCTCCATGGCAGTCATTGAGACGGAAAGGCCGTCCGCTGAGGCGGTCAAGGCATCTCCGGTATGCAGCGCGCTGAAACGGCAGGCGATTCCGGGAAGATCCTCGAGATAAAATTTTTGCTGATTGACGTCAAGGGAACGGTACATCTGCAATGTTTTGCTGTCAGTATCCTGCACTGTACAGTGTTTCACGTCCAGTATAAAGGCAGGGTCAGCAGCGCTGGCTATCTCATACAGTCCCTGTGGAACGTCGGCGATGGAGACGAGGCCGCGGTCAGAGACAGATGAGGCAGCGTTGGAGGCGGCGAGCACAGTAGAAGCAGGGGACGCAGCCATAAAAAAAGCGGCTCCTGCCAGTAGTATGGAAAGAACGGTTTTGCGGTATTTCATTGCAAGATCCTCCTGGTATATTTAGTGGAATGGTGCGCACGAATAAAAGCACATTTTATGTGCGAAGTACACCTGTGTATTTTCATTAAGAAACATTCTACCACAAAAAGTATGTGCAGGACAGAGGATTTTTACAGGAAGTTACTGATTTTACAAGGATTTACTAATATACCAATTTGTGCTATGATATCGTCAGTTAAAGAGCCTGTATGCTGGTGCGGGAAGTGCTGCGCCAAAAGCCGGGCAAATCGTGGCCGCCTTCGGTGCGGTATGAAAGGAAATAATACATGGGAAATAAATTCAGAGGATCTGGTTGTGCGGTGGTGATAGCTGCGGCTATGCTGCTGGGTGGATGTGCCATGGGAGGCGCCACCGGCAAAAAGACTGTTCAGGGAAACAGTGCGCTCGATGCGGGAGAATACCAGCAGGCGCAGCAGCTTTTTCAGGAGGCAGTGCAGGAGGGCGAGGAGGAAATGCTGGCCTACCGCGGACTCGGAATGGCGTATATGGGACTGGCCAAATACGAGGAGGCGGAGATGGCATTCCAGGCGGCGTATGACTGCACCGATGATAAAATGCCGGAAAACAGGCAGGATATACAACTGTATCTGGCGACCGTACAGTACCGCGGGGAAAAATATGAGGAAACGATCGCGACGTGCGATGATATCCTGAAGGAAAACGTGAAGGGAAATGCAGATGCGTATTTCCTGCGGGGGGCCAGTTATCTTTATGACGGGCTGCAGGAAGAGGCAGGCAGGGATTTTGACGCTGCCGTAGCCCTCGAACCGGAGGATTACGATCTGTATCTCAATATTTATGAATGCTACCGGGAAAGGAATCTTTCCGGGCTGGGGGGAGAGTATCTGCAAAGTGCGCTGAATATTCAGGGCGATGATGTAGAACACTATTACAACCGGGGCCGGATCTATTATTACCTCGAAAATTATGAGGAAGCACAGAGCCAGTTGATACGCCCTGTGGAAGAAAAGTATGAGCCGGCGATGTATCTGATCGGAAGGGTCTATCTGGCGATGGAGGATTACGAGCACGCCCAGGCGATTTACCAGCAGATACAAAGTGAGTTCGGCGGAGGCGCGGAGACATTTAACGGCCTGGCGCTCTGTGCGATAGAGAGCGGGGATTACGATACGGCACTGTCCTGTATCAGCCAGGGGCTTGCCCTGGAGGGTACGGAGGGAAAGCAGGAGCTGTATTTCAATGAGATCGTTGCGTATGAAAGAAAACTCGATTTTGCGACTGCGAAAGCGAAGGCGCAGGAATATGTGCAGAACTACCCAAGCGATGAAGCGGGGCAAAGGGAGTGGACGTTCCTGTCAACGCGGTGACGGTATCCTGAAAGAGGATGTCCGGGCCAGTGCGACGACGGTTCAGGAACAGCCCGGAAATCGGCATATCCCGGTGGCGAATGAGGAGAAAATAGTATGGACATGATTGAATTTAAAGAGATCCGGGAAAGAGTGATTCTCGTGGGTGTTCAGCAGATGACAGGGGATGACACAGAGGAATCCGTGCGTGAGCTGGGAGAGCTGGCTGACACGGCTGGCGCAGAGGTGGCAGGGACGGTCATCCAGAGAAGAGAGAACATTCATCCGGGAACGTATATCGGAAAAGGGAAAATAGAGGAAGTACGGCAGCTCTTGTGGGAGACGGACGCTACAGGCATCATCTGTGATGATGAACTGAGCCCGGCGCAGCTCAACAATCTTCAGTACGAGCTTGACTGTAAGGTGATGGACCGGACGCTTTTAATTTTGGATATATTTGCGCGCCATGCCACATCCCGGGAAGGAAAAATACAGGTGGAGCTGGCGCAGCTTCGATACAGGGCCGCAAGGCTGACAGGGCTGGGCAATTCGCTTTCCAGACTTGGCGGCGGCATTGGTACGAGAGGGCCTGGAGAGAAGAAGCTGGAGATGGATCGGCGGTTGATCCGCACGAGGATCAGCCATCTGAAGAGGGAACTGGAGGAGGTCATCCGGCACCGGGAGCTGATCAGGACACAGAGAAAAAAGACGGAGCAGAAGATCGTGGCTTTAGTGGGCTATACCTCCGTGGGAAAGTCCGCAATATTCCGCACACTGACGGGGGCAGACGTTTTGGAGGATGCGAAACTGTTTGCAACGCTGGATACGACCACGCGCGGAATCAAACTGTCCGGCAGCCAGGAGATACTGCTGACGGATACGGTAGGATTTATCCGGAAGCTGCCGCATCATCTTGTGGAGGCGTTCAAAAGCACGCTGGAGGAGGTATGCTGTGCCGATATTCTGATCCACGTAGTGGATTCGTCGAGTTCCCAGATGGAGGCGCAGATGCATGTGGTGTATGAGACTCTGCGCGAGCTGGGAGCGGACAAAAAGCCGGTCATCACCGTATTCAATAAACAGGATCTGCTGGAAACGCCGCAGAATTTCAGGGATTTCCGGGCAGAGCGGTGCATTTACGGTTCCGCACATACGGGACAGGGCATGGAAGCGCTGAAAGATGCCATCGGGGATATCCTGCGGGCCCAGAAAATATATATTGAACGGTTGTATCCGTATGAAAAAGCGGGGCTGATCCAGATCATCCGCAAAAAGGGAGAGCTGCTGGAAGAGAAATATCAGGAGGACGGTATTTTTGTGAGAGCCTACGTACCGGAAAGCGTATATATGAGCGTGTAATTTCCGCGATCAACAAGCCGTGCGGTTATGATTGCATGGATATTTGGCGCGGGCAGGAAGGCTGTTCTGCGTAAACGTCCGGCGGCCTGAAAGAAGAAACAGATTGGATTGTTCAAAAAAAATACACGGAAATTACGGCGCCGCAAAAGCCCTGTAGATACGGGCTTTCGCGGCATTTTCGTGTCTATATGTAGTAGTTTTTAACAAAATCGCAACATATATGCTGTGCTTTTGTAATTGACTTACAATAGGGGCGGTGCTATACTGAAATCCGTAGCGTAATTGTACAATACAAGATATAGTGACTGTCTCTTATACACATCTGACGCTGCCGACGACTTAATAGGTGTA
>CAMTFT010000169.1 GCA_947071365.1 uncultured bacterium
CTACACCTATTAAGTCGTCGGCAGCGTCAGATGTGTATAAGAGACAGTTTTAAACTTGTTCGTATGATTTTTCTTCCCGTGGTATTTCTTGCCGGAAAGCGCGATCAGCTTTTCCACCTCATACACGTAATCCGCCGCATCCCGATAGTATTCCACGGTAAATTCCCCCGGGTAGACCTTCTCAAGCTCAGCAAACTGTTCTGCATTTATATTCGTAAGTTCAAATTCTCTTCCCTGCTGTCTTGTCCACTCCATCAAGGTATCCATTGTCCTCTTTAAGTTTGCCAGGTCGCCCTGCGGAAACGTAAATCTTCCATTCTCCGTATAATAGAACACCAGCATGTCCTCAACAATTGCAAACTCCACCTTGTAATGCCTTGACCAGAGATACAGGTTTGCAAACGTATATTCACAGCTCCGGTTACGGTTCATCCGGAAATACCGGTTCACCATCTCCCGGTCTTCAAGCTCCGGTTTCTTAAACTCTATTTCCATAATATCCTCACTTTTGTTATTTCATCGAAAACGGCATACTATCCGCGATACAGCTTCGCATAAATTCCGTTCTTTGCCAGCAGCTCTTCATGCGTTCCCTGCTCTTCAATGCCGTTAGCCGTCAGCACAAGAATCTTCTTCGCGTTCCGGATCGTGGAGAGCCTGTGGGCGATCACGAAGGTCGTCCTGCCCTTTGCCAGAGCCTCCATGGACTGCTGCACGATCTTTTCACTCTCATTATCCAGTGCGGATGTCGCCTCGTCAAAGATAAGTATTGCCGGATTTTTCAAAAATACCCGTGCAATCGAAAGTCGCTGCTTCTGTCCGCCGGAGAGCTTCACGCCCCGCTGCCCGATATCTGTCAGATATCCATCCGGAAGCTGCTCAATAAAATCATGGGCATTTGCAAGCTTCGCCGCCCGGATGACCTCCTCATCCGTGGCATCCGGCCTTCCGTACCGTATATTTTCCATGATGTTCTCGGCAAACAGATACACGTCCTGCTGCACGATCCCGATCTGTCTGCGCAGATCCGCCAGCCTGATCTTGCGGATGTCCGTTCCATCCAGAAGGATCCGGCCGCTGTCCACATCATAAAATCTCGGGATCAGACTGCAAAGCGTCGTCTTGCCACCGCCGGAGGAACCAACGATTGCCAGATAATCCCCGGCATTTACGTGCAGGTCAAGATGGCTGAGCACCGTATCCTGCTTCTCTTCATACCGGAAAGACACATTATCAAAGCGGATATCTCCCTCCACCTCAGAGACAGAAATGGCATCCGGCGCGTCCTTGATATCCGGCTCGATAGCCAGGATTTCCAGGAAACGCTCATACCCGGAGTATCCGTTCTGGAACTGCTCCGTAAAGTTGATCAGCTTTTTCACCGGCTCCGTAAAGTTATTAATATAAAGAAGGAACGTCACCAGATCCGCCACGTTCATGTTCTGCCCCGTGATCAGGCACGCACCAACAATCAGCACCACGATCGTGACAAGCGTCGTCAGAGCGCCAAGGCCGGAATGATACCAGCCCATGTACCAGTAGCTCCTTCGTTTTGACTCCACGAACTGCTCATTGCCGGCACGGAATTTCTTCATCTCAATCGCTTCATTGCTGAAGGATTTGACGGCGCGGATGCCCGCCAGACTGTCCTCGATCTGACTGTTGATATCGGCGATCCTGGCGCGGTTCGCCTTGAACGCCCGCTTCATTCTCTTATTAAAATAAACCGCATACAGCAAAATGACCGGCAGAAACGCAAAGGCCACCAAGGTAAGTGTTAAATTGATCCTGCACAGGATGATAAAAGAACCGATAAATTTAATCAGTGAAATGACAACATCCTCCGGACCGTGATGCAGCAGCTCGCTGATATCAAACAGATCCGAAGTCACTCTGGACAGAAGCTGTCCGATCTTCTGATTGTCATAAAATGCAAAAGAAAGTTTCTGGTAATGGGCAAAAATCTCATTGCGCATATCATGCTCGATCTTTGCCCCCATAATATGGCCGAAATACGCGATATAAAAATTGCAGAAACACTCTACCGCCACCATGACCACCATCACGGCTCCCAGCTTCGCTATGATCTGCAGCGCTTCTCCTCCCGGCAGTACGATCACGTTCGACGTGATATAGCGTACGATCAACGGAATTGCCAGCGTAACGCCGGCTCCGAGGATTGCAAAAAACATGTCGCTGAAAAATAATCTTTTATACGGCTTGTAGTATGCTGCAAGCCGTTTTAATTTATGATCCATCTCCCTCACCAAAGGAGCTTCACAAGTTTGCAGTTACTCCTGCCTTATTCCTCCGTAAGCCCCTGCTCCTTTATTACCTCAATTACTTCATTTACGTGCTTTTCACAGAGCTCATCCGTCTCTGCCTCCACCATGACACGAATCACCGGTTCCGTGCCGCTCTCCCTGACGAGAATTCTGCCGTCCTCTCCGAGAGCCTTCGTCACTGCATCCACAGCTGCCTGAACCGCCACATTGTTCTTCACTGCCTGCTTATCCGCCACCCGGACATTCTTCAAAAGCTGCGGATAGATCCGAACCTCAGAAGCCAGGGATGCCAGGCTGACCTTCTTATCCATCATAACGCCCATTACCATAAGCGCTGTGAGGATGCCGTCTCCGGTGGTCGCGTACTTGGAGAAAATAATATGTCCCGACTGCTCGCCGCCGAGGCAGTGCCCGTTGGCGCACATGTTTGCGTACACGTACTTGTCACCGACTGCCGTTTTCTCGTATGCGATACCGGCTTTATCAAATGCTTTGTAAAGGCCGAGGTTCGACATGATCGTCGTCACCACCGTATTGTTCGTCAGCTTGCCCTCTTCCTTCATATATTTACCGCAGATGTACAGGATCAGATCACCGTCGATAATCCGACCATTCTCGTCAACCGCGATACACCGGTCCGCATCGCCGTCAAAGGCAAATCCCACATCCAGTCCCTTCTCCAGTACGAATTTCTTTAACGCCTCGATATGCGTTGAACCGCATTCCCTGTTGATATTCGTTCCATCCGGCTCATTGTGGATCACGTACGTCTTTGCTCCCAGCGCATCAAATACGCTCTTTGCAATGGAAGAAGCGCTTCCGTTGGAGCAATCAAGTCCGACTCTCGTATTCTTGAAGGAACGGGTCGCCATTGCGATCAGATGACCGATATAGCGGTTACGTCCGGCCACGTAGTCTACCGTCCGGCCGATGTCCGCACCCGTCGCCAGAGGCAGCTCCCCGATCTCACCGTCAATGTACGCTTCGATCTTTTCCTCCACTTCTGCTTCTATCTTCTTGCCGCTTCCGCTGATGATCTTAAGTCCATTGTCATAATACGGATTGTGGCTGGCTGAGATCATAATGCCGCAGTCAAAATCCTCTGTCCGTACCACGAAGGAAACGCTGGGCGTCGTCGTCACATGCAGAAGGTAAGCATCTGCTCCGGAGGCTGTAAGCCCTGCCGCCAGCGCATATTCGAACATGTAGCTGGAACGTCTCGTATCCTTGCCGATGACGATCTTGGCCTTATAATCCTGTCCGTAATACCAGCCCAGGAAACGGCCTACCTTAAAGGCGTGTTCCACCGTAAGCTTCTTGTTTGCTTCGCCGCGAAAACCATCTGTACCAAAATATTTTCCCATATTGATCTCCTATCCAGGCCTGTTCCATGCCTGATCATGTCTGAATTTATTTTTTCTTTGCACATTTATACTCATTTACAGTATAAGATCGTGCAAAACAGATTATTACCTAATATACACGCTCTTTTCCAAAACGTCAATCTCCGGGATACAACAAACCGCGTTCCGAAACAATTTCTTACCAAAAAAAGAGCCGGTGTCCCGGCCCTTTACAGCATTATTTTGCTTCTTTCATCATCCTGCGGAAGAAATCGCACTCCTCATCGTTGCACCGTATCCCCTCTGCCTCCCGCACATTCACGTGGAATACGTGATACAACGGCTCTTCTTCAGTGCCATACGTCTTAAATTCATAGTATACGCCGTTATTTTTCAGTGCTTCCTCCAGAAGCGGAGCCTGCGGCCTGCAGAAATCTCCTACAGCCGTCATCAGATAGACCGGCGGAAAATCAGCGGTAACGTGATCCGTCACATTCATCCGGACGATCTCCCTTGCGGAACCGTGATCCGGCAGAAGATCACCGCAGATCAAATCCTGATCCTGGGATTCACTCAGTACGTTATGGTTTCCAAACAGCGTGTACGCGCCGCAGTTCAGCGCTGCTGCCGCCGGGACAAATCCATGCGGAACCTTAAAATTGTACCACTCTGCATACTCCGGATTCGTGCAGATGGCGCAGTACAGCCCGGCCAGATGGCCTCCGGCAGAATCACCCACAAGGAATACGTGCTCCATATCCAGCCCGTATTCTTCCTGATTTTCATACATCCATGCGATCACATCGTTTGCATCCACCAATGCCGCCGGGAACTTGAACTCCGGCGCAAGACGGTACGTAAAATTCACCACTGCGAAACCTCTCTGCGCCAGAGACATGCTGTAAAACTGGTAAAGCTCCTTATCTCCGTATACCCAGCCGCCTCCGTGGACATTCACGATCACGGGAAGTTTACCCGCCGTTCCCTTCGGGCGGTACACATCCAGCCTGTTCCATAATGGATCCGGGCCGTACAGAAGATCGTCAAACCGTTCAATATCCTCCGGCGTGGTAAGCCCTGCATCACGCTTCGCATCATTTTCCTTCCATTCTTTTCTCATTTTGTCACTTGTTGCTGACATAGTATCTCCACCTTTCCTCTTATATATATAAGAATGCGCAAAAGCGCATTCGCTGCGCGCAAGCGTTGCTGCCTGTAGCAAACTTTCTCTCCGCGAGTTGCGCATCCTGCCGGAGGCTCTGCCTCCGGCTGCGGGGCAATTTAACGGCACTATTCCTCTCCGTCTGTCTCCTGCTTCCGGTATTCTCCAATCGTCATTCCCGTCAGCCGTTTAAATACCTTGCAAAAATATGTAAGATTCAGATATCCGGGGGGCTCTCAGTAAAATGACATCGCCTGCAAAAAAATCCCCCGGATCCTGTCATTTTTTCAAGACCCGGGGCAAATGCTGTTTACCCTAATTTCTTTTTTCGGTTTGATGATGTATTGTTAATAAAACTGTACTTTTTCTG
>CAMTFT010000170.1 GCA_947071365.1 uncultured bacterium
GAGATGTAGCTCCGTCTCGTGGGCTCGGAGATGTGTATAAGAGACAGTAAAAGAAAGAGATGCTCAATATCGCGAGGCAGAAGGAATACTGTCTGTAGAAGATATTCAAAAGCTTATGAAAATATACAATATAGGAAAAGCCCCTTTATCATTAGCATTAGGATTTGGTGAAGTTACGATTTCCAGATATTTGGAGGGGCAGATGCCGTCGAAAGCGTATTCTGACGTTATGGAAAAGGCATTATCTGATTCACAGTATATGGAGAAACTGCTGATTCAAAATAGAGAGAAAACAGGTGAAACGGCGTATAAAAAGACCATGAAGGCGATTGCTGAATTAAAAAGAATTTTTAATGTTTCTGAAAAGATGCTGATGTGTATCGCATATATTTTTGAGCAGATGCAGGAGGTTACACCGCTTGCTTTGCAAAAGATTCTGTATTACATTCAGGGAATTTATATGGCAATCTACGGATTCCCATTGTTTGAGGAAAATTGTGTTGCGTGGCAGCATGGACCGGTGTATGAGAAGGTGTATTACTTATTCAGAGATTTTAAGTATAATCCGATAGACGATAACAGATTTGCATTGTTTACCGGAAAAGCCGGGAAATTGGCAGAGGATGAAAAACAGGTTATTGATTTAGTTGTGGCATCCTTTGGAAGATATAGCGGTAAAGTTCTGGAGACTGTTACGCATAATGAGCGTCCATGGAAGTCTGCCAGAAATGGATATGGAATCAATGATGCTTCTAATGTAATTATGGAAAAAGAAGATATCAGAGATTATTTTAATGAGGTTGCACATAACTTCAATATAAATAGTGTAACAGGTCTAAACGAATATATCGAATCAAAATTATCTGGCATTTAGCAGAACTTCTGCTTTCCATGTGCGAAAGAAAATGGTATACTTTAACACGGTAATAAGACAGTCCGTGTATGTGGCCGCTTTGAATATAATGCTGCTGATATACTGGCTGCCATGGAAGCAGGAGGATATATAGATGTTAGGAACAATTGTAAATACCGGAACGATTCTTGCGGGAAGTGTGCTGGGCAGCGTACTTCGCAAGGGGGTCAAAGAAAAGTATCAGGATGCGCTTTATACGGCCATGGGGCTGGCGGCGACGGCTCTCGGCATCAATGCCGTGGTCAGCAACATGCCGAAAAGCAAGTATCCTGTACTTTTTATTGTCAGTCTGGCGATCGGTAGCCTTTTGGGAACAATTCTCGATCTGGATGCGAAATTTCAGGGCATGGTAGGGAAGTATTCCAAATCGAATCTGGGCCAGGGGCTTTCGACGGGGATTCTTCTTTACTGTATCGGAACACTGTCTATTCTGGGGCCAGTGATGAGCGCTCTTCACGGAGACAATACGTATCTGTTCACGAATGCGACATTGGATTTCGTGACTTCCACGGTGCTTGCTTCGACATACGGCATCGGAATGGCCATTGCAGCGCCGGTGCTGTTTTGCTGGCAGGGGTCAATTTATCTGATCGCCCGCAATCTGTCCGGTTCCTTCTTTTCGGAAGATATGATCGCGGAGCTTTGTATCGTCGGCGGTGTGCTGATCGCCAGCTCCGGTATCGGAATTTTGAAGATCAAGGACTGCAAGGCACTGAATATGCTGCCGGCTTTGGCGGTGCCGATCGTGTTTTTTATTGTGAAAGGACTATTTTTCTAAGGATTGATTTGCAGCTATGAAAGATGAGCTAAGTTACATAAGAGAACATACACAGGAGCTGGAAGAGCTGGTGCTTACGCTTGCGAGGATCCCTGCGCCTACGGGACAGGAGGAGAAGCGGGCCGGATTTTGCCTGAACTGGCTAAAGGAGCATGGCGCAGGAGAAGCGTATAAAGATTCAGTGGGAAATGTGGTCTATCTGTACCGTTCTAATAATCGGATGAACGCTGGGGGAGAAGAAGTCGGTCTGCCAGATGCGGATGCGGTACATGAAAAATGGGAGACGCAGCAGGAAAAGCAGCGCCGCCCGCTTCTTGTTTTTATGGCGCATATGGACGTTGTATTTCCCGATACGGAGGAGCTTCCGCTTGAAGAACGGGAGGGGCGTATTTACTGTCCGGGAGTCGGGGATGATACGGCGAATCTGTCGGTGCTTTTGATGTTGGCCGCATATGCGGCGAAATGCAGGCCGGATACCGGGAAGTACGATATCCTTTTTGTGTGCGGTGTAGGCGAGGAGGGGCTGGGCAATCTGAAGGGTTCCCGGCAGATATGTAAGGATTTTGGTGACAGGATAGAAGCATTCTATGCGTTTGATCTGACGATGGATTCTTATCAGTGCCGGGCGGTGGGCTCTCTGCGCTACCGCGTCGCTGTCACAGCTCCGGGCGGACATTCCTATCATTGCTTTGGGAATACGAATGCAAATGCTGTGCTTGCAGAGATCATTACGGCACTGTATCGGATTCGTGTGCCGCAGCAGGGGCGCACGACATACAACGTCGGAATGATATCAGGGGGCACCTCAGTGAATACGATTGCACAGAAAGCGGAGCTTCTTTATGAAATACGCTCCGATGATATCCGGGATTTGAAGTGGATGCAGGAGAAATTTCACAGCCTGATGGAAGAGTATCAGAAAGGGCTTCCGTCGGACTGCGGACTGGAGTTTTCTCTGATTGGAGAGCGGCCCTGTGAATCGGATGTGGATGAAGAAAAACGACAGAGACTTTTCCAGTATGTGGAGGAGTCCGTGGAAAAAGCGTGTGGAAGGAAGCCTGTTCCCGAGCCCGTCTCCACGGACTGCAATATTCCACTGTCCATGGGAATTCCTTCAGTCTGTGTCGGCACCTGCCGCGGGGCAGGCGCGCATACGCGGGAAGAGTATATTGAGAGGGATTCGCTGGGGCAGGGGCTGGAGATAGCGATGCGAATTCTGAGAAATTATACTGCCGCAGAGGCTTAAGACAGCGATGCGAATTCTTGGAAAGTACACTGTAGCAGAGGTTTCCGTCAATAATGCGGATTCCGGGAAAACATATTGCCGCGGGGCTGAGGTTTCCGGAAAGCTTTCTCACCCCAACGGCAGCATCAGCGTAAAGGTAGCCCCTCCTCCCGGTGTATCGGAAAGAAGCAGCCGCCCTTTGTGAAGCAGTGCAATTTCCTGGGCAATACAGAGTCCAAGGCCGAAGTGGGACTTATCCTTTCGGGAGGTATCGAGGCGATGAAATCGTTCAAAAACGGCATCTTTCTGGTCATCAGGCACGCCGGGGCCGTCGTCGCTGACTGCAATGTGCAGGTATTTGCCGGAAGAACCGGCGGACATATCTGACAGTGAGAGCCGGACATGGCCTCCCGGAGGTGTATAACAGAATGCATTGTCGATCAGAATAGAGAGCAGTTGACGGATGCGCTCCGCGTCACAGACACAGCGGGGAACAGATTCGTCGGGAAGGGAGATTTCCCAGTGAAGCTTCCGGGCGGAGGCCATGGATTCATAATTCTCCCAGGTCTGCAGCAGCAAGGTATCGATTTCAACTTTGGAGGACTGAATGCTCCAGGTGTGGTTATCAGCACTTGCGAGCTGCAGCATATCGCTGATCAGACGGGACATCCGGTTCCCTTCTGAGTAAATGGTGTTCAAAAACTGGTGGTCATTTGGCAGGATGCCGCTTTTGACGGCAGCGACATTGCTGAGTATGACAGTGAGCGGGGAACGAAGCTCATGGGAGGCAGATGCAACGAATTGCATCTGTTTTTTTCTGTTCTCCTGAAGAGGATGGAGCATCCGCGCCGTGAAGAACCAGTAGAAGATCCCGAGCATCACAAGCGCCGCAAGGTCAGCCAGAGCAAAGGAAAGGCGCTGATAGAGAATGCGCTGATTCATGGCTGTGAGCGGGTGCAGTACGGCGGCACCGATAAAACCGCCGGATCGCGGTACAAGCGCAGCGGAAGCCATGTAGGGCTGTTCCGCCTCATCCCATATCGTAAATTCCTCGTGGCGGGCCAGAACGCCCAGCAGGGAAGAACTTTGCAGGTTCAGGCTGTAATCTGCCAGCGCTTTGTCCTCAAGTGTATCCCACAGGTCTTCCGGTATCTCATCTTTTCCCAGTGACTGAAAAAAGAGCGGCACACCATTATCGAAGATTCGTATGGAAAATTGATAGCTGTGTTCCATCTGGCGGATCCAGCTATGGGAGAGCGAGATCTGCTGCTCCAGATTCTGATACAGCGCATTCAGGTTGGTGGAAAAAGAGTCGTCTTCCTGCCTGCGGATTCCGGATTCGGAAATAAACAGGCAGATGATGGAGAGCACGGCCAGAATCAGCCCTGTGATGGTGATACACAGTGCCGTGAGCTGCAGGTGTAATTTTCGGAACATAGTGGTCTCCTCGCAATCTAATCAGAATCCGTCAGGCGGTAGCCTACACCGCGCACAGTCTTTAGCTGCACTTTACTGCCGACGGCTTTCAGACGGCGGCGCAGGAAGTGAATATAGTTGTCAAGATTGCCCTCTTCTATTTCTGCATCCGGCCCCCAGACACGCATCAAAATCGTGGTCCGTGGAATCGTCTGTCCCGTATTGTTCAGGAAAAGAGAGAGCAGGTCGCCCTCCCGCCGGGACAGGGTACACGTCTCGTTCTCCCGGCGCAGAAGGTTTTGCTCCGGGTCATACGTAAGATCTCCGTACGTAAGATGGCTTGTCTCTGTCAGACGCTTTGGCCTGCGGCAGATGCAGCGGATCCGTGCCATCAGCTCTTCAAAGGCGAAGGGCTTGATGATGTAATCGTCCGCTCCGCAGTCCAGTCCTGTGATACGTTCATCCAGGCTGCCAAGGGCAGTCAGAAAAATGATCGGCACTGTGGCATGCTCCTTTCGGGCGCGCTTCAGCACTTCCAGCCCATCCAGTCCCGGAAGCATCCGGTCCAGCAGCACCAGGTCGTGGCTGTTTTCAAGGATATAGAACAGACCTTCCTCTCCGTCCCCCGAGACAGTGACTGTAAAACCCTGCTGTTCCAGCATAAGGCTCAGGGAGCGGCAGAGGGAGATATCGTCTTCAATTAATAATATGCGCATAAAATCCTCACTGAATACTAAATGACATGATGTGGATATTGTTACTATAATGCTGTCTCTTATACACATCTGACGCTGCCGACGACTTAATAGGTGTA
>CAMTFT010000171.1 GCA_947071365.1 uncultured bacterium
CTATAAGATAGTAACAAAAATACACCTTTTTGTAAAGATGAAAACCATGGCAGAAGGCAGCAGTGTATCGTTCCCGGATTCACCTGTTCTCTGCGTAAAGTATAAAAAATCCGCACTTTGGAATAATAACGTCCAAAAGATAAGGAGGCTGGTTTTATGCAGCAGCAGTCAGATTCAAAACAGAACAATGATTCCTCCGTATCCCGGTCTGTTCCCTGGAAACGGATTCTTATATATGCAGCTATCGCACTGGCAGCGGTTTTCCTTTTGTTTCTCGGAACCGTATGGTATCTGATTGTTTCCGCGCCGGATATCGACACCATCACAGTTTCTCCCACGGAGTCTGCCACGTACATCTGCAGTGAGGACGGCGATTATCTTCGCAAGCTGACCCTTGCTTCCTCCAATCGCGATATCGTGACGCTGGATGAGATCCCGGATTCTCTGCAAAAAGCCATCATTGCCATTGAGGATAAACGCTTTTTTGAGCACGGCGGAATCGATGTCCGCGGGATTATCCGCGCCTTCTGGAGCGGCATTACCAGCGGCTCCTTTTCAGAGGGCGCAAGTACGATCACACAGCAGCTCATCAAAAATAATGTATTTACGGAATGGACTCAGGAAAATTCCTTCGCCGACCGGTTCCGGCGCAAGATCCAGGAGCAGTACCTTGCGCTCCAGCTTGAGGATCGGATTTCAAAGGATGAAATTCTGGAGGATTACCTGAACACCATCAACCTGGGGGCGGGCTGCTACGGCGTACAGTCTGCATCAAGGCGGTATTTCGGAAAGGATGTCTCAGAGCTTTCCCTGGCCGAATCGGCGGTTCTCGCTGCTATTCCGCAGAATCCCTCCGGCTACAATCCCATCAGTAAGGCCGAAGCAAATCAGAAACGCCAGAAAACAGTCCTCAAATATATGGAGGAACAGGGCTACATCTCGAAGGAAGAACGCCAGGCAGCCCTTGAAGAGGACGTATATACCCAGATTCAGGCTTACAACGAGATGTACGAAGAAGAATCGGCCTATTCCTACTATGAGGATGCCCTGATCGACCAGGTGATAGACGTTCTCATGTCCGAAAAAGGTTATACCTCTGACCAGGCGTACCGCGCCGTCTTCTCCGGCGGGCTCCGCATTTTTTCCGCCCAGGATCAGGATATCCAGAAGATCTGCGACGAAGAATTCCTGAACCCGGCCAATTTCCCGGAGGGCACGGAATACGGCGTGGACTACGCACTCAGTGTAGCGGACAAAAACGGCCTTGTCACTCATTACGGTTCGGATTCCCTGCGCAGATATATCCGCCAGACGGTCAATCCATCCTTCGATCTGCTCTGCGCTTCCCAGGAGGAGGCACAGCAGTATGCAGATATGTTTCGGGCGCATATCCTCGAGGCAGATACAGATGATGGAGATGATGCTTCCGACGGGGCTGACAATGCTTCCGGCGGCTCTGGTGATAACTCTTCCGATGACGCAGGCGACGGCTCTGGCGATGGCTCTTCCAATGACGCGGATGACGGCCCCGATGGCGCAAACGATAATTCCGACAGCAAGCTCACCATACTTGGCGAACGCCTCTCCCTCTCCCCGCAGCCCCAGGCTTCCATCGTCCTGATGGATCAGAAAACGGGTTACGTCCGGGCCATTGTAGGCGGCCGCGGCGAAAAAACCGCCAGCCTCACCCTGAACCGGGCCACTGAAACACTGCGGCAGCCGGGTTCCACCTTCAAGATTCTGACTGCCTACGCCCCCGCCATCGATGCCTTTGGCAAGACACTGGCTGACACGTACGAGAATGAGCGGTACAGCTATGAAGACGGTACACCCGTCAGCAACTGGGATATCACGGACTATTCCGGTATCGTGACCATCCGGGAAGCTATCACCCGCTCCATCAACGTAATCGCCGTAAAATGTATTACAGAAATCACGCCCAGAGTCGGCTTTGACTACGCGGAAAAATTCGGCATCTCCACACTGTATGAGTCCTACGAATCGGACGGCAATTTTTCCTCGGATATCGTTCAGCCCCTGGCGCTTGGCGGAATCACCCAGGGTGTCTCGAACCTGGAGCTTTGCGGAGCCTACGCCGCCATCGCCAATGAAGGTACGTACATTACCCCTAAATTTTTTACGAAGATCATCGACCGCCGCGGCGAGGTGCTGGTGGATTATTCCGGGCAGGATCATCAGGTGATCTCCCCGGAAACAGCCTTCCTTCTGACAGACGCCATGCAGGATGTTGTCTCCTCCTCCCAGGGAACCGCCTACGGAAGCATCTCTGCCGCAGCCCAGCCAGTGGCCGGAAAAACGGGCACCACTTCCAACTATAAGGACATCTGGTTCGTGGGCTACACACCGTATTACACGTGCTGCGTCTGGGGCGGATATGACAACAATCAGGACCTTCCCACAGCTTCCACGTACCACGTATACAATAAAATACTGTGGTCCGCCATCATGAATAGGGTTCACACCGGTCTCCCTGCTGCCGGTTTTTCCAAGCCGGATACGGTGCAGTCCGTCACGCTCTGCAAAGAATCACACCTGATCGCCGTTCCCGACGGCTGCCATGAAACGTACGAGGAATACTTTGTAAAAGGCAGTGAGCCGAAAGAAGAATGCCCGCTCCACGAGCCGGAGCCGGAAACAGAGCCAATCATCATCTATCCTGAAATTTTCGACAGTACGGAAACGGAAAGTGAATCGGAGGCAGAATCAGAGTCCAATCCCCTGCCCGAAACGGAATCCGCCCCACCGGAGCTTTCACCGGGCCTTTCACCGGACGAATCCGAGACGCTGCCGGGTGAAACAGAGCCGGAATCCCCGCCTGAGAGCGAGACCGGACAGACGGAAACGAGTTCGCTGGATGATCTGATGAACCGGCTGATCGGGCAGTATGGAGGATAACATCCTTCTTTGACATGAAAGAGGAATGTGCTGCGCACATTCCCGCGCCGAGCGCGGTCGCTTGCGACATATTACATCTTCGCGCGAGTGCGCATCCACGCGGAGCGTATTCGTTTCACAGGACGCATCTCCCTATGATCGGCCACAGAAAAATGCCCCGCACACTGCGGGGCATTCTCCTGTTTGAGGCTATCTATTTCCCGATAACCCCCTCTTATTGCTTTATTTCATTTTCTGCATATTGGGTCTGCCGTGCATTCCGGCACCGTCGGATATTACTCCGTAACTGCTTCAGTCATCGCTTCTGTTGCTGCCTCAGTTGCTGCTTCCGTGACCGCCATCTCAGCAGTTTCCGGCTCTGCCGCTTCAGTTATCAACTCCGCCGCTTCTGTCGCTATTTCTACAGTTTCCTCTGATGCTGCTTCCGATTCCACAACTTCCACTGACATCTCGCTCGCCGGTGTCTCCACCTCCGGCATAAACTGTGCTGCCCAGACCTGCGCATTTGCGGAGATCTCATTTACCAGATCCAGCAGTCCGCCCTGCGTCAGATCAAGAATCACTCTGGACTGTGCCGGAGCATCAAACTCGCCGGGATCAGAGCTTACTTTAATCTCTGACGTCATTCCAACCTTTTCACCGCCTGCTGTTACAGAGAGTTCATCTATCGTCAGAACGAAACTCTTTCCTTTTTCGATTTCTGTAAAAGTACTGTCAAGCTTCATTACCACGCTGTCATTCTCGTCCTCCACAGAAAATACCGCGTCAAGATCGCCTGTAGCTGCATCAAAGGAAACAGTAAACGGTGTGCCGGAATAAATACTCCTGCCACCTTCCTGCATATCAATGGAGAAAGTCGTCGTCTCTACTGTGCCCTCTGTCTCCGTGCCATAGTTCATCAGCATCGTCATTAATTCCGCGCCATGCTCGCTCTTCATGTCCATTTTGCATTCCATACCCTTCGTTGGCTGTGCCGGGTCAAGGTACGAAAATTCATACGTAATATATCCCTGGAAGCTGCCTTCCACCTCTACAATATGATCCGTTGTCTCCGGTGTCTGAGCTGCTTCGTCCTGCGCTGCCGTATCAGCCGCTCCTGCTACCTCACTCTGCGCCGCTGTATCAGCCGCTCCTGCTGCTTCGCTCTGCGCCGCGGGTTCTTCTGCTGGCACAGCATCTTCTGCATTGCCTGCGGCTGCAACCGTTTCTTCTATGATCGTATCTTCCAGCGTCTCTGTTGCCGTATCCAACGCAGACGTATCTATATACATCTCATAGCTGATCTTCTCCACGAGTCCGTCTCTGACATCAAAATTCACCGTAACGGAATCACCGAGAAGAGAACCCAGCTCGGAAAGCATCTGGTCGATCTGTGCATCCATATCTGAAAGGTCTGCACCGGAAACAGATACTATCGTTGCCTCTGTAAAAAGTGACAGATACTCGTCAAAGAAGATCCTGTAAATATCCATGATATCAGACGTATCCATAGTGGCCGCATACGTGGTCACATCCCCGGACTCCGTCTTTTCCACCTGAAGAGTTTCCTCAATCTCTTCTGCCTTCTCCTCTATGCGCTCCTTTATGCCACCGAACAGATCAGCATCGTCTTCCGTATCTTCCGGGTAAAAGCTCATATCGATCTCCGGTATCTCCCCGGCATTCTCCTGCGAAATACCAAAAATCGTCGCCAGGTCAGAGTTCAGAAGCTGTTCCTTAAAATTGCCTACCTTCAACGCCAAAGCGCCTGCATAAAACTGCGGCAGAGACAGCGCAAGCTGCTCCTCGTCTCCGTAAAGACTGACACCCAGAAGAGAATTTTCCTCCGAACCAAGTCCCGCGCTCAACTGCCATTTATGCAGATTCGTATCCACCTGCAAACCCAGGAGCGCACAGCCATCCTTCAAAAGCTCTGCCTCCTTCTCTGAAAGTCCACTCTCCTCACACATCATCTCAAAGGTCGGAGCATCCAGCGCTGCCTTTATCTGAAACAGCAGCCCGTTGTCATCGATTGCATCTCCAAGCTCAGACAATCCAAGCGTCTCCTCCATCAGAGAATCCGTCACCAGTTCCTCCTGCTTCTCCATGATCTCACTCAGCTCGTCAATCGGGGCTGCCAGTGCAGTTCCCTGGAAAATCATCGCCGCGGAAAGAACGGCAGCGGCTGTTTTTGCTGAAAGTATCTGAAATCTACTCATAAAGCACCTCCATCTAATAT
>CAMTFT010000172.1 GCA_947071365.1 uncultured bacterium
TACACCTATTAAGTCGTCGGCAGCGTCAGATGTGTATAAGAGACAGGGACAGATTTCACGCAGAACCTTTATTAAAGGCATTGCAGCAGGTGCAGTCAGCGTAGCCGCTCTTGGCGGTATCCAGGTTGGCGAATACGCGCTCAAGGAAAAAGCCGGAAAGAGCGGCGGAGCTCCCGTAGCTCCCACAGCTTCCAGCGGCCTTACCTTTACCCCCGGCGAATACACCGCCACCGCAAAGGGTATCGCCAGCGATGTTACCGTTACCTGTACTTTTGACGAAACGACCATGACCGACCTCGTTATCGATGTTTCCGGTGAAACTGCCGGCATCGGCGCCGATATCGGTGATGAAATGAGAGAAAAAATCTTAAGCAGCCAGAGCTGTGACGTGGACGGCATTTCAGGAGCCACGATCACTTCTGACGCGGTAAAGGCTGCCGTAGCGGACTGTATGTCCCAGGCTTCCGGCACCACCGTTACCGTAGGCGGCGCTGACGCAAAAGCAGGCGGCTCCGACTGGCTCGGAACAGCGCCCGAAATCGCAGACGCAGATATAACAGAAACGCTGGATACGGAAGTCCTTGTAGTGGGCTGCGGAACAGGCGGATGGATCGCTGCCATGACTGCTGCCGAAGAAGGCGCAAAGGTTCTTGTAGTCGAGAAACGCGAGACCCCTACCGGAGTCCGGGAGGATATCGGAGCGATCGGCTCAAAGCTTCAGCTTGAATCAGAAAAAGAATTTCCGGAGTTTGCCATTGACAAAATGGAAGCATTGCAGGAAATCGTGCGCTACGGCTCCGGTTATGTGGATTCCGATCTGATCAAGGTATGGATCAACGAATCCGGCGAAATGGTGGACTGGCTGACCGATTATCTGACAGGCACCGGAAAATGGATCATGAGCCATGAAGGCGGTATCGGCAACACAGCAGATCCCGGCCGTGACAAAGCGTTCGCAACGGGCCATAGCCCGCACAAGGTTGATCCTTCTGACAAGGAACTGTCTTTGAACGTCACCTTCCAGGAGCACTGCGACGAACTGGGCGTGGAGTGGAAACTGTCCACCGCTCTGGTAAATCTCGTTCAGGATGAGAACGGCAAAGTCACCGGCATCATCGCTCAGGATCAGAACGACAACCATTATATTAAGATCAATGCGTCAAAGGGCGTTATTATGTGTACCGGCGGCTATGCCACCAACTCTGATATGATGCTGGCACTGCAGCCAATGACGATGGAAATGAAGATCAACGTACCGATGGGCTCCACCTGCGACGGCTCCGGCATTAAAGCCATGATGTGGGCAGGCGCACAACTTGACCCGACCCACGCTTCCATGATGTTCAACCGCGCAAGCTGCCTTCCGACAGAGACAGCCGGATACAAAACGAACGGAAAATGGTACTGGTTCGGAGAGCAGCCTTTCCTGAAGGTCAACCTGAATGGAAAGCGTTTCTGCAACGAATCCGGCCCGTATGAATTTATGCTGCACTCCATGTACATGCAGCCTTACCATACATACTGCGATATCTTCGATTCTAACGCAAAAGAATACGCAGAACAGTTTGATGAAGTCGGCTGCTGCCGTCTCTTCCCCTTCCCCAACGGCGCTGAGTCCAACATGGGCTTTGACTTCGTATGGGATCAGATGGTAAACAGCGAAGACGGCCATCTGGCACAGGGGTATCTCGTAAAAGCTGACACGCTGGAAGAGCTTGCAAAGGGCCTCAACATTCCGGAAGCGGAATTCGTTGCCACCGTAGAGCGCTACAACGAGCTGTGCGCTAAGGGCGTTGATGAGGATTACGGAAAAGAAAAGCACCGCATGACTCCGGTGGACAAGGCTCCGTTCTATGGCATCCGTACCGGTGCATGGCATCTGACTACCCTGAACGGCTGCCGCATCAACACCGATATGCAGGTCATCAAGGAAGACGGAACTCCCATCGAAGGACTGTATGCTACCGGCGACTGCACCGGCGGATTCTTTGCGACGACATATCCGAATCTTTTCACAGGGCTTGCATGCGGTCGTACCATGACATTTGCCCGCCATGCAGCAAAGCTTCTGGCAGCAAAATAAGGAGGTAGTATATGAAACTTAAAACATTTCGGGGCGGCATTCATCCGGAAGGGCACAAGGATATTTCCAAAGGTCAGGAAGTGGAAGCATACCTCCCCAAGGGTGATCTGGTGTTCCCCATTAATCAGCATATCGGCAAGCCTGCCAGACCGGTAGTCGCAAAGGGCGATCCCGTACTCGCAGGCCAGATCATTGCGGAAGCAGACGGCTTCGTCTCCGCAAATATCATCAGCTCCTGCTCCGGCAAGGTGAAGGCTATCGAAGAACGCCACACAGCTTCCGGCGCCAGAGCTATGTGTATCGTAATCGAAAACGACGGCCAGTATACTCTGGCTCCGGGCATCGGCAAGACACCGCACCGCGGCACGCTGTCCAGCAAGGATATTCTGGATGCCATCAAGGCTGCCGGAATCGTCGGCATGGGCGGAGCCGGTTTCCCGACCCACGTCAAGCTGACCTCCAAAAATCCAGAGTCCATCGACTACGTCATCGCCAACGGCTCCGAGTGTGAGCCTTACATCACATGCGACGACCGTCTGATGCAGGATGAAAACAGAGGTATCCTGGAAGGACTTCGCCTCGTGCTGGAGCTCTTCCCCAACGCCCAGGGCGTGATCGCCATCGAGGACAACAAGCCGGATGCCATCAAAGCTATGGAGGCTGTCTGTGCCGGTGAAAAGCATATTTCCGTTCAGCCCGTTATGGCGAAATACCCGGAGGGCGGTGAGCGCAACCTAATCTCCGTTATCAGCGGCCGGGATCTCCGCTTCGGACAGCTCCCGGCAGATGTAGGCTGCGTCGTATGCAACGTCAGCACATTGAATGCGATCTATCACGCAGTCCACAATTCCGAGCCCCTGATGGAGCGTTACTTCACCGTATCCGGTGATGCTGTCGCGAATCCGCGTACCATGTCTGTGCGCATCGGAACCTCCTGTGCAGAGCTGATCGAGGCTGCCGGAGGCATCAAGCCGGGCTGCACCGTCAAAAAGGTGTTAAGCGGCGGGCCCATGATGGGTATTGCAATGTCCTCTCTTGATGTGCCGGTATGCAAAAACAACAATGCGCTTACCGTTCTCGCAGAGGATGAAGTAGAGCTGGCGGAAGCACAGGCTACGGCATGTATCCGCTGCGGCCGCTGTACGAGGGCCTGCCCGATCCACCTGATTCCTCAGGCAATGGCTGAGGCTGCGGAACGGAAAGATTATGAGCAGTATGAAAAGAGGCTGTACGGCCTTGACTGCATCGCCTGCGGCTCCTGTACCTACGTATGTCCGGCAAAACGCCCGCTGATGCAGCTTTTCAAACAGACTAAAGCCTCTATCATGGCAGCAAAGAGAAAGTGAGGGGACTGACGAGATGAATGATAAATTGCTGAATGTTTCTTCCAGCCCGCATATCAGAAGCAAACTGACTACCGGAAACGTTATGACGGATGTGGCGCTGGCGCTTGCTCCCGCTACGCTGTTCGGTATCTACCGCTACGGGCTGCATGCATTTCTCGTAATTGCCGTATCCATTTTCTCGGCGGTTATGACAGAATTTGTTTTTGACTATATTGCAAAAAGACCAAACACCGTAAAGGACGGAAGCGCAGTCGTCACAGGACTTCTTCTGGCGCTCTCTCTTCCGCCGGCTGTTCCGCTGTATATCCCGTACCTCGGCGGACTGTTCGCGATCCTGTTCGTAAAATGTTTCTTCGGCGGACTGGGCAAGAACTTTATGAACCCGGCAGTCACAGCAAGATGCTTCCTGCTGATTTCCTTCGGAAGCATTATGACGGATTATACCGTAGACGGCATCAGCGGCGCGACTCCGCTTGCTGCACTGAAAGCCGGTGAGGTCATCAACGTTTCAAAAATGTACCTCGGATACACCGGCGGCGTGATCGGCGGTTCCGCTCTGGCACTGCTGCTCGGCGGACTGTTCCTGTGGGCATCCGGCGGCATCACCCTGGAGATCCCGGTTTCCTGTATCGTTGCATTTACCGCGTTTATGGCACTGTTCGGCGGCCAGGGCTTTGACCCCGTATTTTTGCTGGCACATATCTGCGGCGGCGGTGTCCTGATGGGAGCATTCTTCATGGCGACAGACCCCGTTACCAGCCCCATTACCTCAAGAGGCCAGATCCTGTACGGCGCTGTCATCGGTATCCTTGCCGGATTGTTCCGGGCCTTCGGTACGGCTGCTGACTCCTTCAGCTACGCGATCATTATTTCCAATATGGTCGTGCCGTTTATCGACAAGCTTCCGATGCCGAAGCCTCTCGGCTACAAAGGCGGAGAATACAAGGAGCGCGAGTTCCCGAAGGCGGCAGTTAACCTGACCATCATCACACTCATTGCAGGTCTTGCCCTCAGCAGCGTATACATGCTGACGAAGGAAAAGATCGACGAGCAGAACATGGCAGCCAGCGCAGCTTCCTATCAGGAGGTATGCCCGGATGCAGAATCCTTCGCATACGATGACGCGATCACTGCTGCTGTCGAAGCCCTCGGCGGTGAGATCTACGACGAGCAGTTCGGAAAGACATATATCAATGAAGCCGTAGTCGGCACGGCTGCAGACGGTTCCATAGCAGGTCACGTGATCAGCGTAACGAGTGCGGACGGCTTTGATGGAAACATTACCCTCTCCGTTGGCATCGCACCGGACGGCACGGTACTCGGTATCTCCTTCACAGAGCTGAATGAAACAGCCGGTATGGGTATGCGCTGCGGCGAAGACGAATTCAGGAACCAGTTTGCTAATGTAAATACAGACGCATTCATTCTGAATAAAGCCGGTGGTTCCACTGCTGATAACGAAATTGACTCCGTATCCGGCGCTTCCGTTTCTTCCGGAGCTGTTGTAAACGCAGTCAATACCGCGCTTGCCTTTTATGCGGCAAATATCCAGTAAGGGAGGGATACGAATATGAATCAATATATGGAACGAATTTATAACGGTATTGTAAAAGAAAATCCCTGTATCATCCTGATGCTCGGTATGTGTCCGACCTGTCTCTTATACACATCTGACGCTGCCGACGACTTAATAGGTGTA
>CAMTFT010000173.1 GCA_947071365.1 uncultured bacterium
GATGTAGCTCCGTCTCGTGGGCTCGGAGATGTGTATAAGAGACAGATGATGACCTGTATTGTCCTCTTGCAGGTTTCTACCCGTTTTCTTCCGGTGAGAAACCCGAGCTGGACGGAGGAGCTGTCCAGATACATTATGATTTATATTGCTTTTATTGGCGCCAGCACAGGTATCAGGGAATGGACAAATGTGGGCGTTGATTTTATTCTGGAGCGTTTGCCAAAGGCTGCAAAGTATGTGATGAATGTGATCATCCGTGCGGCGATTCTTGTATTTTGGTGCGTGGTACTTTATCTGTCGATCCAGGTTTTTCCGAAAACAGGTATGAGACAGCTTAGCGCGTCTATGAGATTTCCTATATTTTATGCACAGTGCTCGATTATTATCGGAGCAGTTCTGTGTATTGTACAGTGCATCATTCAGACGATTACATATACGGCAGGAGGGGTGAAAAATGCTTGAGTTTGGTATCGCAACCGTACTTTTGATTGGAACGATTCTGATCGGATTTCCGATTGCCTTTTCCATAGGGATTACGACGCTGATCTATATTCTGATCACGAATCCTGCGAATGTGGTATCCATTCCGATTCGAATGTTTTCCGGTATCAATTCATTTACACTGATGGCGCTTCCGCTTTTTATGCTGGCAGCGGAGATTATGATTCGGACGGGAATATCTGCAAAGCTCTTTGATTTTGTGCGGATCAGCCGTTTTGGAAGAAAGAGAGGCGGCCTCGCATATGTAAATATTCTTGCCAGTACGATTTTCGGAAGTATTTCTGGTGCAGCTCTGTCCGATGTGGCAGGTCTTGGTGCAGTTGAGATGCAGGCAATGGAGGAGGACGGCTATACAAAAAGTTTTTCCTGCGCGATCACAGCGGCTTCTTCTATCCAGAGCCCATTGATTCCGCCCAGTAACGTGGCAATTCTGTATGCAGGCACGATGGCTCTTTCTGTAGGCGCTGTTCTGTATGCAGGTTTGATTCCCGGTGTGCTCCTTGCACTTAGCCAGATGATTTATGTGAAGGTAAATGGGAAGCGTATGAATTTCCCGATGCACGAGAAGGAATATACTGCTGAAGAGCGTAAGGATATCCGCCGGAGCGGCCTGATTGCCCTTGGCATGCCATTGATCATTCTGGTAGGAATCACCTTTGGTTTTGTAACGCCGACAGAGGCGGCTGCAGTAGCAGTGCTTTATGCATTACTCGTGGGTATTTTTGTATTTAAGAACTTGACTTTAAAGATGGTTGTAGAATCTCTGCGGGCAGCGGCGAAGACAACCGCAAATCTGTTTATTATTACGTCACTGTCAGCGGTGTTCGCGTGGGCGATCGGTGTAGAGCAGATTCCGCAGCAGTTGACCGCGTTCATGCTCTCCATTACGAGCAATAAATACGTGATGCTGATGATCATTAATGTGGTGTTCCTGATCGTCGGTATGTGGATGGAAACTTCAGCGGCGATTCTTCTGTTCGTGCCGATCCTGGCTCCGATCGTTACGTCGATGGGCGTACATCCGGTACATTTTGCAGTTATAGTTATTGTGAATCTGACCGTTGGCCTGATCACACCGCCGGTAGGTGTTGTACTGTATGCGGTTGCAAATGTAGGTAAAGAAAAATTTGAAAATGTAGTAAAGTCTACCATGCCATTTATCCTCATGGGATTTGCATTGGTAATTCTTCTTACTTTCATCCCGGATCTGTGCCTGTTCCTGCCGCGGATTATGGGATTCCTTGATTGATAGAGGAGGAATGCGGAGATGATTTTTGAACAACTGTTAGAAGAGACAAAGGTTCCTGATATGGTTCAGGTGAAGTACCATGTACAGACAGGGAAAATTACGGCGGAACAGATCCCGGGCATTATCAGAGAATCCCTTATGTCACAGCACCTGCTGGAACGGATTGAAGAAGGCAAAACAGTGGCTCTGACATGTGGAAGCCGTGAAATTTGCAATATAGATGTTATTATGCGCAGTGTTATTGACCTGCTAAAGGAAATCGGGGCGGAACCGTTTGTTTTTCCAGCAATGGGCAGCCATGGCGGAGCCAGTGCCGAAGGGCAGCGGGAGATTCTGGCAGGTTATGGTGTTACGGAAGAAACGATGGGAGTACCGATCAAGGCATCAATGGATACTGTGGTTCTCGGTAAAAGTCCAAAAGGGCTCGAGGTACACTTTGATAAATATGCCTACGAAGCGGACTATGTGATCCCAATTGGACGTATTAAGCCGCATACGGATTTTCGTGGGAAGATTGAGAGCGGTCTTATGAAGATGCTGACGATCGGATGCGGCAAACAGCATGGAGCAAATATCTGCCATACGTTAGGCTTTCCAATGATGGCAGAAAACGTAACGGAGATTGCCCGGGTGATTCTGGAAAACAGGAATATTCCGTTTGGAATTGCGATCGTGGAGGATGCATTCCATGGAACGTATAAGATTCAGGCAATTCCGGGAGAAAAAATTGAAGAGGAAGAAGAGAAGCTTCTCGTGGAAGCGAAGGCTCTTATTCCGGGGATTCCTTTCGACAAGATAGATGTTCTGGTTCTTGACGAGATCGGAAAAGATGTCAGCGGAGCGGGAATGGATCCGAATGTGACAGGACGTTCCAGTATGCTCGGCAGATGGAAACCGTTTATTGAACGTATTGTTATACTGGATCTGTCAGAAAAATCCCACCATAACGGCTGTGGAATCGGGGGAGCAGATATTACGACACAGAGATTTTTGGAAAAGATGGATTTCTGTGTGTCTTATCCAAACGGAATTACAAGCCATGACCCGGCCAGTATGCGCATTCCGCCTGTGATGCCAAATGATGAATGTGCGGTGAAGATGGCGTTGCAGACGTGCATGGAAAATGACAGAGCGCGTGGATACCGTGTTGTCTGGATGAAAAATACGCTGCATCTGGAGTCGTTTTATATTTCAGAAGCGCTTTTGGAAGAAGCCAGACAGAATCCGGATATTACTGTCTGCGGGGGAAAAGAGCCGGTTCCATTCAATGAAATGGGGAACGTGCCGTGGCTGGATTCTCCTGTGAAGCCGTATGGTCTCCATGAGAATCTGTAAAGCTGTGTTAACTCTGGCCACAGAAGGATGCAGAAAAAGACTGATACGTTAAAGTGTAAAAAAATAAAGATTGGGATTGACGAAATGAAGTAAATATTGTATGATTATAGCACATCATACAATCATACAATTCAAGGATGCGAAAGGAGGTAAATCATGTCAAAGAAGATAACAGGTATTATCCCACCGATCGTTACACCCTTTGATGCGGATGGGACAATTAATACCAAACTGATCGAAAAAGAAATGAAAATCTGCATAGATGCAGGTGTACATGGTTTGAGTGTAGGAGGCAGTACTGGCGAAGGCCCGACACTGCGGGATGAGGAGCTCGTAGAGCTGATACACATTGCCAAAGGCTTTCTGAAAGAAGAGCAGAGTCTTGTGTGCGGTGTGATGCGGACTTGTACGAGAGATGCGGTTCGCGCCGGGCTCGCTGCAAAGGAAGCAGGGGCAGATGCGATCATGGTAACGCCTACAGCTTACAACGTCCTTGTACCGAATGAGCAGGGTATGTTTGATTTTTACAGCACGATCTCCAAAGAGGTGCAGCTTCCGATTATCATTTACAACGTGATTCCGCAGAATACGATACTTCCGGGACTGTTCAAACGTCTGGTTGAAGAAACTGAGTTTGTCAGAGGTGTGAAGCAGAGTGTCGGCGGCGTACAGGCTCTTTACGCAATGAAGATGGCTACGGGAGATAAGGGTAATGTGTATGCGGCAACAGACGATATGCTGTATACCTGCTATGAGCTTGGTGCCTGCGGTGCAATTTCCGCTATCCTCTCTGTTTTCCCGAAGGAATGCGTGGAGATGTGGAACTGCCAGCAGAACGGACAGAAAGAGCGTGCGTTTGAGATCCAGAACCAGCTTTACCACAAATGGCAGTGCCTTGGCGGCAATCAGTTCCCGATCCGCTTGAAATATGCATTGGAAGTGCTTGGACGGGAGCCGGGATATTGCAGAAGCCCGATCACGTATCTGCCGGAGGATGAAAAGATAAGAATCAGGGAAGCATTCGAAGTAAAATAAAACACATTGTTAAGAAAATACAATAAAACTTAAAAATATGGAGGATAATGACATGACTTTCAAAGAAAAATACGGACAGATTTTATTACCGCTGATCACACCTTATGATGAGAATGAGGATGTAAAGTATGATACTTATGAGGAACTGATCCACTATCTGATCAAAGAGGACCTGTGTGATACACTGATCGTAACAGGAACTACAGGTGAGGCTTCTCTTCTGACTTTTGATGAGAGAGTAAAGCTTATGCAGACAGCAGTGAAGGCAGCAGAGGGAAAGAAGCCGGTAATCGCTGGTACAGGCTGCGCTTCCACAAAAGAAACGATCGCTCTTACAAAAGAGGCTGCAAAACTCGGTATCGAAGTATGTATGATCGTTGTACCGTTCTACAATAAGCCGACACAGGAAGGCATCTACCGTCACTACAAGGCAATCGCAGAGGCTTGCCCGGATACAAAGATCCTTCTTTACAATATCCCGATCTTCGTTGGTGTAAACCTTGAGCCGGAGACAGTTGCAAGACTGGCAGCTATCGACAATATCATCGGTATCAAGGATGAGGCCGGAATCAACCCGACACAGGTAACAGATTTCATTCTGGCAACAAAGGATGTTGATCCGAATTTCGTAATCTTCAACGGCGACGATGTTATGCTTCTTCCGACAATCGTACAGGGCGCTATGGGTCTTGTAAGCGGTGGCGCACATATCTTTGGCCATGAGATCCGTGAGATCTTTGCAGCATTTGAGAAAGGTGACAACGAGAAGGCGAAAGAACTGTTTGTTCCGATTTACCGTGTATGCAAATCTACTGGTCAGAACGGCAGAATTTTACCGAACTCTATCCTGCGTCCGGCAATTGAGCTTGTGACCGGCATCAAACTGGGACCGGCAAGAAGCCCGCTGGCTCCGGCTACAGAGGAAGAGATGGCAGTTACGACAGCAATCCTGAAGGCTGTCTCTTATACACATCTCCGAGCCCACGAGACGGAGCTACATC
>CAMTFT010000174.1 GCA_947071365.1 uncultured bacterium
GGATCAGGTTTAAATACCTGCCAAAATTGTTCTTCATTTCTGTTGCAGTTGCGGTTGCCGTTACCATAGCTGAACCTCCTTTTTCTCTTTTTCCATAATATTTCTGTCTTTTCAGAACTCCTCGTCGCTCCGGTTTCCACAGAGCTTCTGCGCCTCCCGGGTCGCCCTGCTTCCGCCGCGCGCATACCACTGCTGGACCATCTCGTCAAATGCGCTTAAAGCCTTTTGACCCATAATGATCTTCAGCATATATTCATTTTCATATTCTTTCAGTTCCTTCGGAATCAGATCCCGGAAACCGTGTGTGTAATTCTCGTTAACGTAATGTACCTCCGTATCCAGCAAAAGACTGACCGCCGTAATGCGCGAGGTGTAGGCTGCCCAGTCGGAAGAACGGTATTCCGTTCCGGAGAGCCAGGACTCACATGCGTCATAATAGCCCTTCTCAACAGTATTGAGTTCATCGCGTTCCTTCTCCCCTGCGAGAACCGCCTGGATCTGCTTCGTGACACGCTCGATCGCGTCACTGTAGTCACAGTTTACAACAAAGGGCGTAGCCGACGGATCGACGCCCATGGTAAAGTATTCTTCGATCTCCTTCGCGTCCCTGTCTTCGTAGCGCGCATAATCATAGAGAAGGCTTATCACCTTCGGCACAAGCTCCGGATGCTCGTAGCCCTTGCGCACTACCACATATTTTTCCGCCGCGTAGGGAATATACGTGTTCACACCGCCCTCCCCATCGTTCGAGAGAAGATACGGCCTCCAGTCCGCCTCCGGGTTGCTGCGGACCGCCTCCTCCAGAGGGCTGTTCGGGGCCCACCACCAGCCGAAAAAGGAGCCGCTCTTGCCTTCCTGGATCAGCTTTGCGTTGTTGCGCACCGTGCGGAGCAGAAACTCCCGGTCAAGAATCCCTTCAGTGTACCAGTCCCGCAGGCAGGCAAGGGCTTCTTTTGTCTCGGGAAGCACGCTTCCGTACTCCATCGTCCCGTCCTCCTGCGGCACCCACATGTCGGGATACGCGCCAAAAGCGGCGAAAACCGGCACTACGCTGAAGCAATTGCTCGTATCGGCTATGAGCTGCTTGTCGCAGAGCAGCCCGATCGTATTTCCTTCCCCGTTTCCGCCCGGATCCTGCAGGATGAACTGGCGGATGATCTCTTCCACGTCGTCAAGCGTCTCTGGGGGCTCCAGCCCGAGCTGGTCCATCCAGTCTCCGCGCAACCAGATAAAATTGGCGCTGGAGTAAATGTCCGTCTCCGGAACCGCATAAATTTTCCCGTTGAATGTCACAGATGAAAAACGGTCCTCTCCATAGCTGTCATACATGTCATGGATCCGGTCGCTGAAACACATATCAAAGTACGGCGTCAGCTCCTCGACCATATCGTTTTCTACCAGATCCTTCAGGAGCTGGTAGTCGTCGATAACCATGATGTCCGGAATCGTCCCGCTTATGATTGCCGCTTTTTCCGCCGCCTCATACGTGGTGGAATCGGTGTAAAGAACAAGCTCCGTCTTCACGTTCAGCTTTTCTTCCAGATACCTTGTGTAAGCATTATTCTCATATGTGTCTCCCTCCGGCATCCCGGAATACGCCATGTTCACCATTTTGCCAAGCGTATAGCTCACGGTTTCCGGATAACGGCCAAAAGGCGTCGTACAGGCCGTCTCCCAGGTATCATTTTCTTCTGCGGCAAGGATGCCCGTTGTTTGCGGCAGGACACATGCGGCAAACAACACACAAACTGCCGTCAGCATCAATTTTTCTTTTCGCATAGCAGTTTTCTCCTTTCACCGGGAATTCTTAAGTAGACCTCTGTCCCTTCCCCAGGTTTGCTTGTAATACGGAATATATGTTCCTCTCCATATAAAAGCCTGATCCGTTCTTTAACATTCTTGACACCGTAGCCGACACTGTCATAATAAACCAGAGAATCTGCCTTATCCTGCGTCATTCCGACTCCGTTGTCGCGGACAGTCAGCTCCAGCCATTCGCCGCTGCCCTGTACCGACAGAGAAAGCTCCCTGTCATCTTCCTCCTTCAGATCCAATCCATGCTCCAGCGCATTTTCTACCAATGGCTGCAGCACAAGCTTCGGCATCTTCCAGTTCAATACACTGTCATCCAGCTCCCAATTGACGGCAAAATTGTTATCGTGCATGATCAATTGAATATCCAGATAGGAGCGGATATTTCGAATTTCCCCATTCACATCGATCATGCTGGATCCCCGGTTTAGCGTTGTCCTGTAAAACTCCGCCAGCTTAAGTGTGATCTGGCTAACCTCATCGTTGTCCGCGTCGATTGCCTTCCAGTTGATGATCGACAGGGAATTATACAGAAAATGCGGGTTGATCTGCGCCTGAAGCGCTTTCATTTCCAGATCACGCCGCGCGATCTTTTCTTTATATACCGCGGCTTTAAGCTCATCGAGCCTGCGCACCATGCGGGCAATGCTTTTGGAGAGTACACCGATCTCGTCCTCCGGCCCATTGTATCCTTCGAGTTCGGACAGTGCAGCTTCACTTTCTTCACCAATACGGCTGACAATATTTGTCAGGCGAACCGTCCGGCGCATCAGTGTCCGTGAAAAGACGACAGAGGCTCCGATCGCGAAGGCAATACAGAATAAGCACAGCAGATAGCTTTTGTGCATCATTGCCTGGAAAGCTTTTCCGATCATGCTCTCCGGTATCGCGTAGACAAGCTTCCAACCGCATCTGTCCATACCTTCCTCGAGTATCATGTAACCAGATGCGTCATACTTCTTGAAATTCGTGCCAAGAACGTCCTGACGGTCAGCATAAACGATATGTCCGTCTCCGTTCAGGACAAAGATCTGCTGTCCTTCATCCGTCGGCACGACGGAAAGCCCTTCCAGAAAACCCTCATAGGAAAACTGTGTGACGAGAACCGCCACCTCGTGTCCGTACTGACGGACCGGCCTGACGTAACAGACCATCTTCGGATCTGTCACCATCACCCATTTTTCTTCCGGCACCCCGTCTCCAAAGGCTGTCTGATACCATTCCATATTTTGCAGCGTATAATACGGGGCAACGGTATTCCCGTGTTCAAGCTGGATATTCATCGTGTAGATCGTGATCTGCCGGATGATCGGATGGTAGTACATATTCGTCTGCAGAAGTGGATCGACCGTATTGCGGTATCCCTCATACAGCTCAAAAATCTGATCCCTGTCAAGCAGAAGCACCTCCTGCAGATCCGGAAGCGACATCATATAATCCGTGATGTGCTCATAGACCTGCATACTGCTTTCGAGCCCCTGCGCAAGCTGCTGAAGCTGCGATTCCCTGGAGCTCATGAGATTATCGATCACCACCCTCTCAGTAGTTCTGTAAAGGAAAGAAATACAGCACACAAGTGGAATCAGCGAAGCCGCCAGGATCGCCATCAGAATCTTTGTCCGGTACTTCGCACCACGCCGCCTTTTAAATACTTTCTTCATTTATCCCGCTGCCTTTCCTGAATTTTTCCGGGCTGCACCCGTAATATTCCCGAAAGCTTTTGCAAAAATAAGAAGCGTCGGAAAATCCCACTTCCTTACAGATCTGAACGATCTTCTTATTCGTATTTTGGAGCAGCTCTTTCGCTTTTTCCAGACGGTAGGTGCGGATGAAATAGCTCAGCCTTACGCCGGTTTCCTTCTTAAAGATATAACTCATGTAGCCCGGGGACAGAAAAATACCCCCCCCCCAGTATTTCTACATTTAATTCTTCGGCATAATGCTCATAGATGTAGCTTTTCACTTTTTCCACATCACTTCGCGCACTGCTCTGATTGGCAAATTCTGTTTCTTCGTAAATACGGATATTTTCTTCCATAATCCGGAAAATTTCTTCCATCGAGTTGCACATATACAGATTTTCGATGATCTCATTGCACCGCTCTGCTGCAAAATGCATGTTCTTGTAAAGCTCCTTGATAATGTTGGAGCATGAAAATTTGACATAGATATGTGAAAACTGACCTACGCTCTGGCCCTGTTCACGAAATTTGCGGAAATGCTCCCAAAGATGTGCGATGTCACGGAGTCGGATATCCTCTTCCATCTTATCAAAGAGCTGAACTACTATTTCATAATTATCCTTGCCCTCACAGGCCATATCCGGCAGGAAGACCCACAGATCCTGCCGGTAAAAACGGTTTTCCATCAAAAGCTCTGTCTCCTGAAAAGCCTCCGGCATCTGCGCACCCTGCTCCATTGGACTGCTGACCGCGACGTAACACTTCGCCCGGAACTTCTGGCGCATATAAGCATGAATATGCTCTGCCATCACGCCAAAATCCACTTTTACCTTTTCCTCAAACAACAGCAGTGAACGCCTTGCCTCCAGATTCAGATAGTGGAACGGAATCTTCAGTTCTTCCAGAAGCAGCCCGGCAAAATCTTCCCTGCAATCCTCAAAGAAATCGTTCGTTGTCTCCAGCAGAATCATTCTCCGGATACTCTTCCACCACGAAATGTCCACAACCTCAGCCGCCTCGATCATTACTTCTTCCCGTCCTGTATGAATATACTTCAAAAGGAAGTATTCCCCAAGAAAATCCTGATTCTTCTGGTGCATCGCCATGTTGTGTTCCTGCTCGCCAACCATCTCAAGCGCATGTTCAAACGCCTTATAAAGCTCCGCCGGATCGATCGGCTTGAGCACATAGTCAAGCACACCGTACTTGATTGCTTCACGCGCATACTCGAAATCGCTGTATCCGCTGAAAACGATAATCGCCGTCTCCGGACTTATACTCCGCACCTGTTCGGAAAGCTCAAGTCCCGTCATAAACGGCATCTTAATATCGCTCAGCAAAATATCCGGCCTGCGATCCTTCACGATCTGAAGCGCCTCTTTACCGTTTTGTGCTTCCAGAATCTCAAGATCCGGGTACTTCTTCGCAAGCAGCTTCCTGACGCCACTTCTCTCAATCTTTTCATCATCCGCAATTAGTATCGTCCTCAACTCGCGTCCCTCCATAAACGTATACCAGATCCGGACAGCCGTTTCCGGCACGGGGCAGGCAGCCGGAAACGGTGTTTATCCTGTCTCTTATACACATCTGACGCTGCCGACGACTTAATATGTGTAGATCT